>CAYZZR010000011.1:0-23860 GCA_964482775.1 uncultured Tissierella sp.
ATACGCCTTTTTTGGTTGCCACATATTCAATTCTATGCTCAACCCCTTTGAAATTTTCTAAAACTTTCCTTATAATGCTAGCTTCTATTTTCATAGCTATTGCTATGCCAATACAGCCTAGTGCATTTTCCAAATTGTGTCGACCTAATATCTTTAAATCACCATAAGGCATTAATTTCATCTTATCTATTCCATCATTTATTATAATATAATCATCTTCTATATATATTCCACTTGCTAGAATTTTCTTAGTACTAAAATATATTGTATGGGCCTTGACCTTGCTAGCTATATTCTTAAGTATTTCATCATCATAGTTTAATACTAAATAATCATCTTCATCTTGATTTTGAAATAGTTTAAACTTAGCTTCCATATAATTTTCATATGTCATATGCCAATCCAAATGATCTGGTGTAATATTGGTTATAAGTCCAACTTTTGGTTTAAAACTTTTTGTATGCTCAAGTTGAAAGCTACTAGCCTCAATTACAAAAACATCCTCAGAACTAGAATCTACTATTTCTTCTAATATTCCTCTACCAATATTGCCTACTACATGAGTATTAAATTTTGCTTCCTCACAAATCTTTCCTGTCAATATGGAGCAAGTAGTCTTTCCATTTGTTCCAGTAATAGCAATAAACTTATTTCTAGAATAAAGTCTATATGCAAACTCTATATCAGTAATAATTTCTATATTGATATCTATGGCCTTTTCTAAGATCTTTACATAAGGTGGAATTCCTGGACTCTTAATTATTAAATCAACTCCAGTTAAATCGATGTCATCAGTGCCAAGATAGGCTTCTACAGGTATATCATTTATCATAACAAGCGTGTCCTTAAGAGCTTTCATGTCCTTTGAATCACAAATAACTATCTTTGCTCCTAATTTATTAAGTGCCTTAATTGTTGAAACTCCAGTAATTCCTAATCCATATACTAAAACTTTCTTACCATGTAGGTACATAAGAACACCTTACTTTCTTTATTTTAAACTTATAACTCCTATAATACATAATATAGCAGTAATAAACCAAAATACTCCTACTATCTTGGTCTCCTTCCATCCCTTTTGTTCATAATGATGATGTAACGGACTCATTAAAAAAACTCTTTTCCCAGTCAACTTAAATGATGCAACCTGTAGTATTACAGATAAGGTTTCAACGAAGAATATTCCACCCACAATAGGTAGAATTAAGGTTAGGTTCATCAAGATAGCAATTCCTGATATTGCTCCTCCCAATGCTAGTGACCCTGTATCCCCCATGAAGACTTTTGCAGGATGAGCATTGTGAATCAAAAATCCTAGGCAAGCACCTGTTAAAGCTGAAGAAAATATTGATATGTTTATCAGCCCCCAATTTAGTGACTGTAAGCTAAAAAAAGATAATACTATTATTGATACACCAGAAGCTAATCCATCCAAGCCATCAGTTAAATTTACACTATTTACCGTCCCAACTACTACAAATACGATAAATGGTACATATAGTATTCCAAGATCTAGATATTGATCCTTAAGAAATGGCACAATTACTTGTGTTCCTGCAACTGAAGTATTTGATTGGTATAAGGCCAAGATTACTGCTAAGATAATCTGTGCCAATAATTTTTGATAGGCTCTCAAACCTAGATTTCTTCTCTTAACTATCTTTATATAATCATCAATAAATCCAATAAATCCAAACCCTAGAGTTGATGTTAATAGTAGTATTAAATCTCTATTCAATATCCCAGATGTTACTACAGTAATTAATAATGATATAAATATTATTATTCCACCCATGGTAGGAGTACCTGTTTTGGATAAATGAGATTTGGGTCCATCCTCTCTTATACTTTGCCCAATCTTGAATTTTCTTAATATAGGTATTATTAAAGGGCCAAGCAATAAACTAATTATAAATGCAATTACTATAGTACGTATTATATGAAAGTATTCCATATTGTAAACTCCTCTCAAGTGTGCTATTTATCCTTTAGATAATCAAAAACAATTTGTTTTTCGTCAAAAGGATACTTCTCATTTCCTATAATAGTATAGGTTTCATGTCCTTTTCCAGCCAATAGTACAATATCATCAAGTTTTGCAATACTTAGTGCATATTCTATGGCTTCTTTTCTGTCAACTATTATCTTGTATTCAACCTTTGTACTTCTTACACCATCTATTATATCATCAATAATTTTCTTAGGATCTTCAAAGCGTGGATTATCTGATGTAACTATTGCAAGATCACAATTATCTCCGACTACTTTTCCCATTTGAGGTCTTTTGCTTTTATCTCTATTGCCACCAGCTCCAAATACTACAATTAATCTTCCCTTTTTAAATTTGGAAATGGTGGTTAAAACATTGAGTAAACCGTCTGGACTATGCGCAAAATCTATTATTAGAGTATAGTTCTTATCAATAGCTACTACTTCAAAACGACCTCTGATTCCTAAGGTGTTTTCAATTCCTACTTTTATAGTTTCTTTATCTATCCCCATTGCAAATCCGCAGGATGCAGCTGCTAATGCATTATATACACTAAATTTTCCAGGAATATTCACCTTGATGAAAATTGATTCTCCCATAAAGCTCAATTTGAAATTTACACAATCAATCCCATATTCTATTTCAGAAGCACTTACATCAGCTTTCTTATCAATACCATATGTAATTAAACTTACATCTTTAGTAAGACTATTCATAATTTCATCTGAGTAAGAATCGTCTCTATTTATAATATTGTACTTAGAAGTCTTGTAAAAAAGTTTCAACTTGCTTTTGTAATAGTTTTCCATAGTTACATGGTAATCCAAATGATCTTTGCTTAAATTTGTAAATATCCCAATATCAAAATTCATATATTCAACTCTTTTAAGATCCAAAGCATGTGATGACACTTCCATGATACAGGCATTGAAATCATTTTCTACCATCCTATTTAGATTATCCTGTAAAACTAAAGGGTTGGGTGTTGTATTTACTAATTTTGTTATTGAATCTCCAATGCAGCTACCAATAGTCCCTATAACACCAGCTTTTATATTATTGGCATATAATATGTTTTTAATAAGATAAGAAGTAGATGTTTTTCCATTAGTACCTGTGATTCCTATCATAAATAATTTAGCCCACGGATTATTATAAAACTTTGATGCAATATATGCAAGAAAATCAGTCGTATCTTTTACTAAAATATAAGTAACTTTTTCAATTATATCAATAGGATATTTATCTTCATATATTATACAGCTTGCTCCATTTTCAATTGCTTGATCTACAAACTTATGACCATCTACATTGAAACCCTTAATACAAATAAATAGAAACCCTTCTAATACATTTCTAGAATCAAGACTTACTCCAAATATCTCTTTGTTAGTATCACCTATTATTTCTACGATAGGATAATCTTCTATTAGGCTATTAAGATTCATAATTGACCTCCATACGAATAGGATTGTAGTAAGTAATTAAAAGGCAACTTAATAAGTTGCCTCCTAATCATTGTCCCTCAGTATTTGAAAATTCAACTATAATATCTTTATCACCAGTTATTTCTTCCCCAGCCCCTGGAGTTTGACCTAGCACCTTTCCAGAGCCGTTTAATGTATATTGTAAATTCAATTCATCTAGTATAGTTATAACTTCATCCTTTGATTTACCAATCAAGTCAGGCATTGTCATAAATGATGGTTTTATATTTAGATATAGGTCTACAATTGATCCACTTATTACTTCAGTGTTGGGTAAAGGAAATTGATCCAAGATAATAGATTCTGTAGTAATCTCTTCGTATTCAGTTGTGTATCTCAAGCCTAACTCTGATAATATCTTACCTGCCTCATTAATTTTCTTATTCCTTACTTCTGGAACAAGAACCTTATCCTCAATAATCTCTCTTTCTTCATCAGTGAATACCTGTGGTACTTCTAAGTAGTTTAATGTGTCCTCGATTACGCTTTTCATTACAGGTCCTGCAATAGTTCCTCCATAGTATATTCCAGATGGTTCATCTATTATTACTAATACAGCTATTTTAGGGTCATCTACAGGAGCGATTGCTCCAAATGATGCTATATACTTTCCAGGTGCATATTTACCATCAATTATCTTTAGGGCAGTACCAGTTTTCCCTCCAACTCGATATCCTGGTATATAAGCCTTTCTACCTGTCCCATCCTTTACAACCCCTTCTAATAGATTTAACATGGTATCAGAAGTTTGATTAGAAAGAACGACTTTTTTTACCTCAGGTGGATAGGATTCTACTATATTTCCTTCATAATCGATTAGCTCCTTAACTAATCTTGGTTTCATTAAATTTCCACCATTTGCAATCGTTGAAAATGTATTTATCATTTGTAGGGGAGTAACTGCTATACCATGTCCATAGGACATAGTTGCCAAATTAACTTCCTTGATAACATTTGTTCCAGATGGAATGATTCCTCTCTGTTCACCAAGTAAATCTATACCTGTCAACTCACCATAGCCAAAAGCTTTTATATATTCATACATTTTTTCTTTACCAAGTTGTCTACCCATATTTACAAAAGCAACGTTACAGGAATTTGCAATAGCTTCGGCAAAGGTTTGGTCGCCATGTGGATCATACCAACTAGCACATTTTAGTTCGACTCCCTTTATATCCCTAACAAATCCGTTACAATAATAATGAGAGTTTAAATTAGCTCTTGCTTCTTCTAGTACAGCTGCTGCAGTCACAACCTTGAAAGTTGATCCAGGCTCATATATATCACTTATGGCAAAATTTCTCCACATTTCATACCACTTAGACTGTAGTTGATCAATTGGAAGGCTTTCCCACTCTTCCTTCATTTCTTCATTCAATGGTACTCTTGGTTCATTTGGATTGTAATCAGGCTTATTGGCCATTGCAAGAATATCCCCTGAAAAAGGTTCCATAACTATGATAGAAACATTTTTAGCCTTATTGTCTAATAAGGCTTGATTGGCAGCTTTTTCTGCAAAGTGCTGTATGGTTTCATCTATAGTTAGAACCACTGATAAGCCATCCTTAGGATCATAAATCTTTTCGCCATCATAAGGCATTTGTCTATTGGCTGCATCAGTTGTTTTTACCCATTTACCCGGTATACCTGTTAGGTACTTGTCATAGGTTTTCTCTACACCATCTAGTCCATTGTTGTCTATATCTGTGAATCCTAAAATATATGATGCAAAATTTCCATAAGGATAATATCTTTTGCTATCATCAACGATAGTAAGGCCTCTGATTCCTAGCTGTCTAAGTTCTAAAGCTTCATCTCTAGAAATCCATTGTTTGATCTTTTCAGTTGATACTTCTTTTGTTAATTTAGTAAGTAGTTCTTCTTCATCTATCTTAAGTACATTTGCGACAGCTTTTGCCGTTTCTTCTGGATTTTTAATATCAGCTGGAGTCGCCCATAATGTATAAGCTGTCATAGAAATAGCAAGTTTTTTGCCCTTTCTATCAAATATTATTCCTCTATCAGACTTTATATCAATTCCCTTTGTCCACTGTTCTAAGGCGCCTTTTTTTAATTCTTCGTTGTTATAAACTTGAAGGTAAGATAACCTAATACCTAAAGATAATACTACAAGAATAATTACACCTAATACAAAGCGAAGTCTATTCTTAGTTGATTTGTTAGGTGTTTGCAAAATAAACCCCCCTTAAAAAAAACTTGAAAAATTGTTAAAAACCTCTTTTAATTTTTCTGTCATATTGTTTTCAACAAAGTCCATTTCACTATTTTTGTCAACTGATATATATACTATTTGCCCTTCATCAGGATATACCATACCTAAATTATTTGTAGCTATTTCACTAATCATAGTAGTACTTTTTAGAGCTTCTAAATTTGCTTCAAGGTCAAGTTTTTCCTTTTTCAATTCAGCAACTTGATTTTCTAATCTAGTGATTTCTAGTCTAGCCTCTGTTATTTTAGCATATCTAATAAGTATAAACAAACTGGTTATAAAAAGAATAATTGCAATAGAAATATACATAGTTTTATTTACAGTACGAACTTTTTTGCTTTTCTTATGTAATTGTTTTGGCTTTGGTTCTTCTATGATTTCAGGATAATAATTATATTCAGCTTTAGCTACTAACAACTTATTCTCCCCCTTTCGTATTTATACCTAAAGTTTTTCAGCAATCCTAAGTTTAGCAGATCTAGATCGCGGATTTATTTCAAGCTCTTTATTTGAAGCTACAATGGGCTTTCTAGTGATGATTTGAATCTCTCTTTTTTTATTGCATTTACATTCTGGAAATTCAGCTGGACATATACAATCCTTAAATAACTCCTTAAATGCTTCTTTAACAATTCTATCCTCAAGTGAATGAAATGTTATGATAACAAGTCTTCCTCCAGGATTTAAGGATTTCACCATTTTTTCTATGGAGTTGGTCAAGACCTCTAGCTCTCTATTCACTTCAATTCTAATTGCTTGGAAGGTCTTCTTAGCTGGATGATGTCCTTCTAATCTTACTGCTTTGGGTATTGCCTTTTTAATTACTGTAACTAATTCAAATGTAGTATCTATAGATTTAGTTTTTCTTTCTTCAACTATAAACTCAGCAATTCTCTTTGCCCATCTATCTTCACCATAGCTCCAGATAATAGTCTCTAATTCCTTTTGACTATAGTTATTTACAACATCCCATGCAGAAAACGTGCTTGTACTATCCATTCTCATATCTAATGGTGCATCCTTATTGTGAGAAAATCCTCTTGATTCTTCATCCAATTGATGAGAAGAAACCCCTAAGTCAAGTAGAATTCCATCTACTTTGTGAATTCCGAGCTCCTCTAATACTTTATCCATATTTTCATAATTATTATGTTTCAAAATGATATTGTCTTTATATTCGCCAAGAACCTCTGATGCTTTTTTTAGGGCATTTAGATCTTGATCAATCCCAATAAGTTTCCCATCTTTTAATCTTTTTACGATTTCACTTGAATGACCTGCTCCACCAAGAGTACCATCAACATAAATTCCATCTTCTTTTATATTTAAGCCTTCTATTACTTCATCTAATAATACTGATACATGATGAAATTCCATACTAATCTCCTCCACTATATACCTAACTCAGCCATCTTCTCAGCTATGCTATCATAACTAAGATTGTCATCATCATTGTAGCTTTCCCATTCATCCTTACTCCAAATTTCAATTCTACTAGAAACACCAATTACTACAGCATCTTTATCTAATTTTGAATGTTCTCTTAAGTTTGCAGGTATCAATACTCTTCCCTGTTTATCTAAAATGCATTCAGTGGCTCCTGAGAAAAAGAACCTAATAAATGCTCTTGCATCTTTGTTGGTTAGTGGTAGGCTACGTAGTTTTTCTTCTATTACTGTCCATTCTTTTTTTGGATATACAAAAAGACAGCTATCAAGGCCTTTTGTCATGACAAATTCATAACCTAAGTCCTCTCTAAACTTTGAAGGAATAATTAATCTTCCCTTTTCATCTAATGAATGTTGATGTTCTCCAATAAACATACAACTCTCCGCCTTTTTTAAATTTATCTACCACTTTGCTCCACTTTACTCCACTTTTATTATATTCTATACCAAATCCTTAAATCCTTCCACCATTTTAATAAAATATAGCTAAATATTAGGACTAAAGTCCTGTTTTTGCATTTTTCGACTTTAGCCTAGTCTTTTGTCAAAAAATAAAAAAAGCAGAGATATTAATCTCTGCTTTTTTGTAGAAATATTGAATTTTATTGTATAGATTTTCTTTTTTGTCTAAAAATGACTAACCCAATTATTATTAAGGCTATACTAATCAGCTGTGCTACTCTCATAGGTCCAAACATCAAACTATCTGTTCTTAGTCCCTCTATAAATAGTCTAGCTAGAGAGTAAAGAACTATATACAAAGCAAATACTTCTCCATTTGCTTTGGCTTTCTTTTTTGTATACCATAGCAAAAAAACAAAAACGAGAAAATTCCAAATTGATTCATATAGAAAAGTCGGATGTACCTTTACGCCATCCACTATTATCCCCCAAGGTAAATCTGTTGGTCCACCATGAGCCTCTTTATTAGCATAATTTCCCCATCTACCAATTGCCTGTCCTAATATCAAACTAGGGGAAACTATATCTGCTATTTCCCAGAAGCTTATCTTCTTAAATTTAGAAAATACAATTGCAGTTATAACACCAGCAATTATAGCTCCGTGTATAGCTAGACCACCACCCCTTAGATTTATAATTTCAAGAGGATTATCTTTATAAATATCCCAACTAAAAACAACATAATAGATACGTGCACCAACAATAGCTGCTGGAATGGCAAACAACAAGAAATCTATTAAAGTATCCTCTTCTATACCTCTTCTTTTAGTTTCCTTTAATGCTAATATAGTACCGATTATTACTGCTGATGCTATGAAAACACCATACCATCTAACTTCAACTCCAAGAATTGTAAACGCCACAGGATCCATTTTTCGACCACCTTTCTTTAACTAAAATAGTATATCATAAGATATATTTTTTTCCTAGGATGGTCTTATTACAGATAAAACCATATTTTCAGATTTCAAATGTTCTCTATATCTAATTAACAAATCATTAAATTCGATTTTTTCAAGAACATCAAGATAATCAAGTATATTGAAATCGTCAAAATACAAATCAATAAAGTTGTTGGCAATGAATTCTATAGAATTAAATCCCATAATAAATCCACCTAAATTCTTCTTTTTCAGTCTTTCGAAATCTTCAACCTTTAGAACTTCTTCAGCAGGCCTATCTAATAGTTCATTTATTCTATCTCTTATGAGCTCTGGTTTGTTGGATTGCCCCACTACTAGAGAATGTCCATATGTTTTCTTGCCAGTAAAATAAGCACCAAAAGAACTATCTACCAAGCCCTCATTGTATAAATCATTATAAAACTCTGAACTAGGTGTAAATATCATGTCAAGAACCATGTTAGTTACTATATCCTTTTTAATTACCTCTTCTCCTATTAAGCCTAAATTATTATCTTTAAAGCCCATATAAAATAAGGGTGTAGATACAAACATCTTTTCTTCTATTTCCCTTTGATTTATACTATCAGGCTCTGAAGGCAAGATTCTATTGTTTAAATTAGAAGTATTATCAAATTTCTTCTCTGATCTTTTGACTACTTGAATTATTTCATCAAAGGAAAGATCTCCAACGATAAACAAGACCATATTCTTCGGATTATAAAAAGTATTATATGACTTATATAATAATTCTTTAGTAATTGTATTTATACTTTCTACCGTTCCAGCTATATCAATCTTTATAGGATGATTAGCATACATAGCTTTAAGACAATTAAAGAAGACCCTCCATTTAGGGTTATCTTCATACATTTTTATTTCCTGAGCGATGATTCCCTTTTCTTTTTCAACATTTTCATCTGTTAAAAATGGGGATTGGACAAATTTTACTAATAGCTCTAGACTTTCATAGAAATTGTCTGTTGTATGAAAAAGATATGATGTTTGATTGAAGTTAGTATAGGCATTTACATAAGCACCCATCTTGGAGAATTTGTCAAATATATTTGACTCTTCCTCTTCGAATAATTTATGCTCTAGAAAATGGGCAATTCCTTCTGGTACTACAATTGCTGCTTCTTCTCCTAATGGTATAAAGCTATTATCTATTGAACCATAATTCGTAGAAAAAATAGCATATTTCTTAGCAAAACCTGGTTTAGGCATAAAATAAACCTTTAAGCCACTGTCAAGCTCTTCACACAATATTTTAACGTCTAATTTTTCATTAACTATTTCTTTCAAATTCTTACCTCCAATCTATTTACCTTCCATAAAGTATATAGTATCAATAGCAATTTTCTTGGCAGCTTCTATAATTTCTTCTCTTGATACCTTGCTAAAATCTTCTAGAACTTCTTTTAAATCTCTTTTATCCTTTGCAATTTCTTGACTTAGAAAAAATTCTGATATAAGAAAAGGACTATCCTTTATTGACTCAGTTGATGTTTTTATTGACTTCTTTGATATTTCAATGTCATCATCTGTAAACATACCAGCTTTTAAATCATCTAATTGTTTGTTGATTATATCTACAGTCTTATGATAGTTCTCAAATTCTATCCCTCCATCTATTAGCAACAAAGATTTGTATTTTAAAACTGATGAGCTCACATAATAGGCTAGTGACTCAGCTTCTCGAACATTCTTAAATAATTTGGAATTTGGTCCTCCACCAAGGATATCACTTGCTAACAAGAGCCCATTATAAAGTTCATCTTCGAAAGCTATTCCTGTTCTATAACCTATGACTAACTTACCTTGATTTACATCTAGCTTCTCAGAAACCATCTTTTTTTGTTGAACGCTAGAAACAATAGTCTCTCTTGGAATATCAACTACATTTTTTCTCTCTATACTATTGTTTTTTATTAAATAGTCTAGCAAAGATTCATCCAAGTTTCCCACATAGTATATTTCTATTTGACTAGTATCCAATACCTTCCTATATTGTTCATATAAATTCTTTTCATCTATATGCTCTAAATCTTCAACATAGCCTAACTGATATATACTAAACTTTTCATCTTTACACATTTCTTCAATACATCTATTTACTGCATAGGAACGTTTATCGTTGATTTTGCTTTCAATTCTATTTTTATGATTTTCCTTCTCTTGATCAAGATACTCTTTTTTAAATAATTCATTTTCTAAGTATGGATCAAAAATTATATTTCTTAGCATTTCTACGGCCTTATAATTGTGTTCTTTATCTTCAATATACTTTCCATTAGCCCATTCCATAGTAAACCTTAAAACATGTCTTTCCCCGCGTTTATTAATGGCTCCACTATAACTTGCACCATACATGGATTCTAGTTCCTTTTCAATTAGTAAACTTGTCTTAAAATCCTTTGTCCCTCTCTTTAAAATTACAGGAATTAATGCATTTTTTGTTGCCTCATCTCTTTCTAATGGTTGAATAAAATAATAACTGATCAGATTGGATTTAAATTTATCTGTCTCTACTATATTTAAATAGATTCCATTTCCAATTTTTATTCTCTTTGATTTTAGTTCCATGTCATAACCTCCTCATACAAATTACTATACCCATTTATCAATATTATTCATTAAATTTAATTATAAATTTTAAAAAAATCCCAATTGGGATTTTTTATTTAATTTACTCTATTCATAACCTTTTTTATATCGTTTCGCTTGCTTTCATATGTGGCGCCTTGCAATAGTTCAGTAATTATACTGTTTATATCACTAAATATAGAATCCTTATCAGTAACCAATACATCTTTTAACCTTGTTTCCTGTTCAAGGACTGTATTCTTTATTGTATTGGATAAATCATCACTAAGCTTCTGATCATAGGCAATTTTAACTCCAATTATTGCAGTAGTATCCAAAATAATTGTTGTAGCATCGTCTACACCATACAATTCTACAACCAAGTCTGAAATCTTCTCAGATCTTTCTACGATTTCACTGTCTACACCTGTTACAGTGACTAAATCCTCATTTTCAATTTCATTAGTTAAATCTTTTGAACTACATCCAATCAATAGAACTATAGCTAAGATAAATAAATATATAGTGTTTTTTTTCATAATAATCCCTCCTAGTTATAGTTTTGCACATTTTAGCAAAAATAATACAGGGATTAAAAAAAGGGGTTTCCCCCTTTTAAGTATCAGTTGAAATTGTTTAGCAATTACTTCACACCATTGCAACGAGGTGGGTGATTTAGGCTTCCAGTCTTGTGAAACAAGACATCACACCGCCGCAACGATGCTTGCATCGTTTAGACACACCACCTATTGACGAATAAGGTACCCGACCGCTTGAAGAAGCGGGGGACATCATTACCTCGTTATATTTCTTTGATGATCTTTACTCCTGAGCTAGTTCCTAAACGTGTTGCTCCAGCTTCAATCATCTCTTTTGCAGTTTTTAAATCCTTAACTCCACCGGATGCTTTTATCTGTAATTTATCTCCTACAACAGATTTCATTAGTTTTACATCTTCTAACGTGGCACCACCTGTACTAAAGCCAGTTGATGTCTTTACAAAATCAGCACCAGCCTCCATAGATAATTCACATGCTTTTCTTTTTTCTTCTTCATTTAATAGACAAGTCTCAATAATAACCTTTACTATAGCTTTTGATTTAGCTGCTTCAACTACAGCAACTATATCATCCTTAACCAAATTAAAGTCCTTATCCTTCATAGCACCTATATTGATTACCATATCTATTTCATCAGCACCATTTTTTATAGCATCTAAAGTTTCAAGAGCTTTCACTTCTTTGGTATTGGCACCTAGTGGGAAACCTACAACTGTTGCAATTTTAACTTCTGAATCCTTTAATATTTCCTTGCAATACTTTACATGATATGGATTTACGCATATAGCTCCAAATTTGTATTCTAGAGCTTCTTCACATAATACCTTTATCATTTCTCTTGTAGCCTCAGGCTTTAATAATGTATGATCTATCATTGATGGTATACTTTTCATAGTATCCTCCTTGTATAATGAACATGTAGTCTACTTAATTAATTCAACTATATCCCCATTCTTGATTCCTGCAGCATTACCTTCTTCAACATCTACATGCATCTCTAATGCATATGTTGGGTGTACTCTAACTAGAACATTATCAAATACTAATCCTCTAGGTCCATTTACCTTTACACTAACTAAATCCTTGTCAGCTACGCCAAAATCCTCTCCATCAGTTGTATGCATATGAATATGTCTAGCTGCTACAATTAGACCTTTTTCTAATTCAACTTCACCTTTAGGTCCAACTAATTTAGCACCAGGAGTATTTGCTATATCACCAGAATTTCTAATAACAGAATCTACTCCAAGAGTAAATGCATCTGCAATAGATACTTCAAATTGAGTTTCCCCTCTTACTGGTCCTAATATTCTTACTCCACTGATAGTTCTTTTTGGTCCAACTACATCTACCTTTTCTTCACAAGCAAATTGACCTGGTTGTGATAAATCCTTTGATTTTGTTAATTCATATCCTTCACCAAATAATATATCTAAGTGTTCTTGGCTTAGATGAATATGTCTGTTGGATAAAGCTATTGGTAATTGTGTTTTCATATAAATCCTCCTTTGAATTCTTTTATCTTCCATAATATAATTATACCTTTAAATCGAGGTAAATCAAATATATAATACTATATTTACCCAAATACTTCAAAACTTTCATAAAGAAATAAAAAACTCCTACCTATGAAGGTAGAAGTTTTTTATTTCTTTTATATTTTCCCCAATTTGAAGAATTTCATTTTTTACTGCTATATTGTCATCAATAGCTATCTTATCTGTATTAGAAACTAAGTAATTTCCTGTATATTCAACATTCAATGCCTTAAAAAAGAAATCCATAATTGGTAAGGCTCCATTAAATTGTTCATGTGTATATGGCGCTCCACCTACACTTAAAAACATTCCTTTTCTATCTTCGTTTCTTTTATAATTTTGACCCAAAGTGTACTTTATAGACCAATATCTTTGACATCTATCCACCACATTCTTAGATAAACCATTTATAGAGTTAAAATAAAGTGGTGCTGAAAAAATAACAAAATCACTGTTATCAAAAGCTTCATAGATTTCAGTCATAGAATCATTGAAAACACATTTTGATGTTCTACCACAATGGTCGCATCCAGTACAAGCCTGTATATCTAAATCCCTTAAAATTATTTTTTTTATTTCAAATTCTTCTTTATCGATTCCTAATAAGAGGTTATCCAATAGTTTTTCAGTATTCTTATTTCTTCTAGGACTTCCCATTATAGCTAAAACTTTTTTCATGTTACCTCCTAGGCCTTTACCAAAGCCTTTAGATATTTTAATAATGCAGTGATTACAATTGATATAATTGGAACACTAACAACTGCGTTAATTAGTCTACCAGGTATTAATATCATAAAGCCTTTTCCAAAAAGTTGGCTTAACCATAAAGTGTTTAATAATAAAGAAACTGCAACATATGCTACAAGAACAATTACAAACACATTCTTAAAGGAATAAGTCTTTTCATAGCTTCCAGAATTCTTAAATAACATAATAAGAAGACCAGGTATAAGACCCCAAAGCATAGAGCTTAAAGTAAATCCAGGATGAAAGGCTCCCTGTGAGTTGATTAAGACTCCTATTAGGTCAGCAGCAACTCCTGTCATCCCACCTACAATTGGTCCAAATAATAATCCAGACATCATAAGAGGTACTTCTCCAAAGCTGATTCTTAGGGTTTGTGCCCCCCCAAGTGGAATAAAAATATACATAAATCTTGTTAGAACAATGGATAGGGCTGTCAAAAATCCAGCTTTAACCATAGTTCTGGTGTCAATACTACGTGTCTTTCTTTGCATTATAATTCTCCTTTCTATTTAGTTGACAGAACCTGTCTCACTAAAGAATAGGGAATCTCTAATGGTCAGCGGACGCGGCAAAGAATCGCAGATTCATACTTTCGTTTAAAGGCAACTTCCCATCCTTTAACACTTAACGCTCTTTACCTACTCTGTCATACTAGCTTAATTATATATGCATCTGATACTATTGTAAAGGCATTTCATCCTTATGCTTGATATAGTTAGAGTATTTGACTCCTCCAAGAATTGTTGCTATAAGAAAGGCAAGTATACCCATTATCTTATAAAATAAGGAATAACTTACAAAGAAGGATAAGCTATAGAATATAATGAAGATAATATAGAGTTTAATTATTTTATTTAATGTTATAGACTTAATCTGAGAATTTATGTCCTTTCTACTATCATCATATCTATGCTTTATATAATTGTTGATATCATCGTCAGTGGGATATTCATTGATGTTTTTCAACATTCCCTTCAAAGCATTAAAGTCTATTAACATCAATGTGTTATTGTCTTTAGCTCCATCCTGAAAGAAAGAGTTTGTGACAATTATTCCTTCATCATACTCAAGATAATTGATATAATTGGAAAATTCTTTTATTTTTTTATTTATAATTTTATCTTCTTGAGTAGATTTGATACATTTTACAGCATAACCTTTATCCTTAATAGTTCCTACTAAATCAATTCCATCTTCCCCATAGACAAACTCACTTAAATAGTATTTTTCCAGTATTATTTTGACATAGTTAACAAACTCCTCACGATTTAACTGAGATATTTCCCTTAGAACTCTGTTGCTCTTTAAATCCTCATTCACTTTGTTTATTTGAACTTGAACTTTCCTTTTTCTAAGATTTACTATATATTTTGTAAATAGATAAATGACTAGCAAGCTCATATAAACTGGTAATATCAGGGTTTTAGTGATTGAAGCAAAAAAGACAGTAAGAGCAATAAATAAGATAAGCACTAGTCCTATCTTGTCTAAGCTCATAGCTCTATAACTCTTTCCTTTATTGATTTCCTTGGAATAGAAATTTTTTATTATGGAATTTTCTCTACTCCTTTCATAAATAGACCTTAGCTTTTGAAATCTTTCTTCCACTTGTACTTTCCTTTCTTCATATAATATAGTCCTACTACTTGTAGTATTGACAAATATATGAAGAATAATAAGCCTATTTTTACTGCCATTCCACTAAAAAATGGTTCTGGTAGCATTTGTATCATCAAATCAGTATTAGGATCTAAAAGCCATAAATCATTGCTAAAAAATATCTCATGAAATATTGTAAAGTACTTGTTAAAATTAGTTGAAATCATTATTCCCAATATCAATAATAGAATATGGTTTGAAAACAATCCAAAAAGTAAGGTTTTTCCTATAAGCTTTTTTTCTCCTTTTGCTGAAAGATATATCAATATAGCTATGGCAACAGCTCCGCATGTATATTTAACTATTCTAGCATAGTCAAATAGCATGACCACATCTCTCATGTGAAGAACTTCCTTTTCATTGAAATGAGGAGTTAATATTTCATCCCCTCCTTTTCCTTTTAGATAGTTGATCAAGCTATCAGCAATAATACTTAAATCCCCCATAGGTCTATTTGTAACCTCTTCTATATTATATTTTTCAAAAGCATTTATATAATATTTTTTATCATAGGAACTATTTTCAATTGCAGTCATCAACATGGATAATGAAATAGATATTATTAATAAAATCAGTAGAATTTTTCTTTTCAAAATAACACCCCCTATAGCTTTAATAATATTATGATAACACATTCAAAAACAAAATAAAGGATGAAGTTGTGGCCTCATCCTCAATTCATAGCTTTTTCAAGTTCTCCTAAATGCTTAATTGGAAAAAATTTTAATAGCTCTTTGTATTGTTCTACAGACAAACCAGTCACTGATGTATAAATGTTTATCTTATCATCTAAGTCTGCAGTTATGAATCTTTCCTTAATATGTTCGAAATTTTCTAACCCTTCTGTCAAGATATCCCTCCTACAAAATATTTTTAACCTAACTATAATAGTATTATGTAGATTTTAGGATATATTATACTTTTAAGAAAATTTAATTTTATTCTTCTTACTCTTCCCAGTTGTGGTATACTTCTTGGACGTCATCTGATTCTTCAAGTAAATCTATGATTTTGTTCATCTTCTTGATATCATCTTCATCTGTAAGGCTTACATTGTTTTGGGCAACATAGCTTATTTCTGCCATTGCAAATGTATATCCTGCTTCTTCTAGTCCATTTCTTACATTATTGAAATCTTCAGGACTTGTAGTGATTTCAAATCCATTATCTGATGATTCAAAGTCTTCAGCACCTAAGTCAATTGCTGTCATAGTAAGTTCATCTTCATCAATAGAATCAACTCTTTCGATGCCGATTACTCCTTTTCTATCGAACATAAACGATACAGACCCTGTTTGGCCAAGATTTCCGCCGCCCTTGTCAAATGCATGTCTAACATCTGAAGCTGTTCTGTTCTTGTTATCGGTCAAACAGGATACTATAATAGCTACACCTGATGGACCATATCCTTCGTACATAATCTCTTCAAATGCAGCTCCGCCCAATTCTCCTGTACCTTTCTTGATTGCACGCTCAATATTGTCATTAGGCATATTTTCTGCTTTTGCCTTATCTATAGCTGCTTTAAGAGATGGGTTGTAGTCTGGATCCCCTCCACCTTCTCTTGCTGCTACCATTATATATCTACCAAGCTTTGTAAATATATTAGCTCGTCTAGCATCTGCTTTACCTTTTTTATTTGCTATATTATGCCATTTTGAATGTCCTGACATTTATTTCACTCCTCTTATTTTATTGCCAAATATATTTTAGCATAAGAAAGCTATTAAACCAATACTTTAATTGAAATTTATGGAGCTTCCTATTGATTTAGATAATAATTATATCCTTTAAAGTGCATATCTTAACCAAATATGGCTACATTAGTATTAGTGTAATAGTATTGGAATGGGAGAAAATGATGAAAGAAAATAATAATATAAAGCTATATTCATTAGGGCTTGTAACTGGTTTAGTAAATGGAGTCTTTGGTTCTGGTGGGGGAATGATCATAGTTCCTGCACTGGTATTATTTTTAGGCTTAAAGGACTATAAGGCACATGCAACTGCCATTTCAATTATATTTCCGCTTACTGTCATTAGTACAGTGATTTACTTATTGAATAATACCATACCCTTTAAGATAAGTGCACTTGTAATGATTGGCGGACTTCTAGGAAGCTTCATAGGTGCCAAGTTACTTAATAAAATACCTGCAAAAATACTTAGAAAAGTGTTTGGAGCAATAATCATATATACAGCCATAAGGATGATATGGATATGAAATTGATAATAATTGGTTTGATTTCGGGAATTATTAGCGGCATGGGTATAGGTGGAGGAGTTATATTGATACCTTCGCTAGTTTTATTTAATGATGTATCTCAAATTCAGGCTCAAGGAGTAAATCTTGTTGTATTTATTCCAATAGCAATTATTGCATTAATCACTCATAAAAAGGAAGGAAATTTAGAAAGTAAATTTAATAAAAAAATTATTGTGGGAGGAATTGTAGGGGCAATACTGGGATCATTGTTAGCAAATCAAATAGATGAAAGTAACCTAAGAAAGTATTTTGGTTTTTTCTTACTTGCTGTAGGAATATACGAATTGCTTAAAAAAAAATAGGTCAATTGACCTATTTGTTCTTTAATATTGCATAAATGCAGTCTTCTACTAGATACTTTAAGCCTAATTCTTCAGCCTTTTTGACTACTTCATCATTATGTGTTCCTGGTTGGAAGAAAATATACTCAATACCTAATTCCTTTGCTTCATCTAGGATATTGATACTTATCTTTGGTGAAACCACCATGTCTATAACATCAACTTTAACTGGAAGATCTCTTAATGAGTGATAAATCTTTTCTCCTTCTATCTCATCATAATTTGGACTAACTCCATAGGTTTCATAATCATTTTTCTTTAATATATCAAAAATCCTATAGCCCCACTTATCCTTCTTTGCAGTAACTCCAACAACTGCCCAATTCTTTTTATTTAGCATTTCTTGTTTTATATCCATCTATATCCCCTCTTTCTAATTGATTATACCCATTTTTATTGTAAAAGGAAACACATTCAAATTCTATTGCCATCTATAAGGGGCAAATGTCTTTCATCTTCATGAATAATTTTCACATTTCCATTGCTTAAATTTAGTATATCTGCTTTAAACTCGTCAACTTTAGATTTGATAACATACAAAAGAATTTCTACATCTTCCATATAAATAAGCTCTTCTGCTTTGTAGGAACTATTTCCTAGGTAATTTTCAATTTTCCCTAAAATAGTGTATGGAATGCTAATTTTAAGCTTAGTATGAAGAGTCATATCCACTATTATTCCCGAATCAATTCCAATTTTTGCTCCCTTGGTATAGGCCCTTATAAGACCTCCACCACCTAGCTTGATTCCCCCAAAATATCTTGTCACTACAACAACCATGTTTCTTAAGTCTTCCTTCTTTATTACCTCTAGGGCCGGTATGCCAGCAGTTCCAGATGGTTCACCATCATCACTAAAACGTTGAATGTTTGACTCCTCGCCCAATACATATGCATAGACATTGTGAGTTGCATCCTTATGCTTGGTTTTTATTGATTCTATAAAACTTAAAGCTTCCTCTTCACTATTGATGGGAGATGAATAACCAATAAATTTACTCTTATTGATTATGATTTCATCTTCACCATTCTTATATATGGTTTTATATACATCCTTCATTAAATCACCACTTCTAATTACTCTTTAATTATTAGATCTTTATACTTATCATAATCAATTTGATTGATTACTAGATTAAGGCTAGTTCCATTTTCTAGATATTTTATATTGCTTACATCATAATTTCTCATTAAATAATTGATGATATTTTGGCGATCATATGGAATATTCATTGTTACATTAAAATATTGTTGAGGTAAGTTTTCCTCTATTAGTTCCATAAGCTTTTCTATATTTACATCGTTTTTTGCGGATATGAATATCTTTTTATCAATTAAAGCATTGTCATATATTAAGTTACTTACATCAGTTTTATCAATCTTGTTAAAAACAGTTATAATTGGCTTGTCTAGAACCGATAAATCCTTCAGTATATCTAAGGTTGTTTGTATTTGAATATCTAAATCCTCATTTGAAGAATCTACAACATGCAATAGTAAATCAGCATACTTTACTTCCTCTAAAGTTCCTTTAAAGGCTTCAATCAATCTCGTAGGTAGCTTTGATACAAATCCAACTGTATCAGTCAAAAGAAATACTTGCCCATTAGGAAGTTTACTTCGCCTTAATGAAGTATCTAGGGTTGCAAAAAGCATATCCTCAACGTAAACATTTTTCTTTTCCATAGAATCATCATTAAAATCCAGAAGTCTATTCAAGAGGGTTGATTTTCCAGCATTTGTATAACCAACCAAAGCAACTATTGGTAAGTTTGATTCTTCCCTTTTCTTTCTTTTTACTGTCCTAATCTGTTCAACTTCTTTTAGATGCTTTTCAATGTTATCTATTTCTCTTAGTATATGTCTACGATCTGTTTCAAGTTTTTGCTCTCCTGGTCCTCTTGTTCCAATACCTCCACCTGTTCTAGATAGATAATCGCTAAAACCAATCAATCTAGGCAATCGATATTTCATTTGTGCTAGTTTTACCTGTAACTTTCCTTCACTACTAGTAGCCCTATTGGCAAATATATCCAGTATCAAATTTGTTCTATCTACAATTTTTTTATCTATCATCTTTTCTAGATTTCTAAGCTGTGCTCCTGATAGCTCATCATTAAAAACCACTGTTGTTATATCTAGTTCATCACAATAGTTCTTTATTTCTTCGGCTTTCCCTTTTCCTATAAAATGAGCAGGATGAATGCCTTCTTTTTTTTGTACAACTCTTGAAATCACAATACCACCAGCTGCTTTAACCAATTCAGAAAGTTCATCCATTGATGTTTCAATATCGATAGTATCAGATGATAATTCTACACCTACTATTAAAACTCTCTCTAAATCTGTGTTATTCAATATAGCACCACCTTCAATGATTCTTAGTATTAAGTATACCATCTTTTTATTCTATTATCTATTTATTTAGATCAAAATAGATTTCGTAATCATATTGTAACCCTTATAACACATCTAATCATTAACATTAGATATTTTTTGTGTTATAATATTATATATTTGTCTGTAACTTATGCATTTTAGGAGGTAATTTAATGTCAGATGAAAATAAAGATAAAGTAAAAAAGAATAAAAAGAAGGGAAAGTTAACTATATTTAAAAGTTTAAAAATATTACTAATTGTACTTATTATATCTGGTATATTAGCAGCAGGAGTACTTGCAGGAGCGGTTCTATCTATAATAAAGGATGCTCCTGAAATTGATCCATCAAATATAACTGCGACCTTAGCTCAAACTTCTTCAATAGTGGATATTGACGGAAATCTAATTGAGAAAATACAAGCTCCAGAGTTTAGAACAGTTGTGTCTTTAAACCAAATGCCCCAGCATCTTCAGGATGCATTCATTGCAATTGAAGATGAAAGATTTGAAGATCATATAGGTGTAGATCCATATGGTATTCTTGCAGCTTTATTTGATAACTTTAAATCCGGAAATCTTCGTGGAGCTAGTACTATTACACAACAGTTAACTAGAAACCTTTACTTGAATAATGAAGTTAGCTTAACAAGAAAAATAAAGGAAGCTTATTTGGCTATTAAGATGGAAAGAGTCCTTACAAAAGATCAAATTCTTGAAGCTTATTTAAATAGAAGTTCCTTTGGACAAAATGCTTATGGTGTACAAGAAGCCGCGCGTACTTATTACTCTAAAGATGTTGGAGAATTGACTATAGCTGAGTCAGCAGTAATTGCCGGAATAGTAAAGGGTCCTCATATTTACCAGCCATATATAAGAGTAAATCCAGAGGATTTTAACTCTGAAACCCAATACGAAGTTGGTCAAATCGATGTACTAGGGACTAGATATATTCTAGTATTTAATGAAAAATCTATCGATAGACAAAAACTGGTACTAAACAAAATGTTAGAACTAGAAAAAATAACCCAAGACGAATATGACGAGGCTTTAAATCAAGATATAAAAAGCTCTTTGAAACCAGAACAAAAGAAAAATAATGACATAACATCTTACTTCACTGACTATGTCAAGACAACTGTAAAAGAGTCTCTTGTTGATAAACTAGGTTACTCAGCTACAGAGGCCGAAGAAGCCTTATTCACAGGTGGACTTACAATTTATGCAACAATAGATATTGATATGCAAAAGCAACTAGAGGATGTATATGAGAACTTTACTCAAATATTGGTTGGAAATACAGCTAATATTAAGGGGCCTATTTTAGTAGATTGGCGCTTAAATAAGGCAGGAAATGTGCTTGATGAAAAGAACAATCTGATTTATTATAGTAAGAATAATCTCTTAACAGAAGATTATAGATTAATTATTGAAGGCGGTAGTTTCAAGGAAGAAAACGGAGATATTGTAATCAATAATAAAAAGATGACAGCTTATCCAAAACATATTGATATAATGGATTATTATAGTATTGACGATAGAAAAAACCTAGTAACTCATACTGTTGGCTCTATAGTTATTCCTGAGGGAGAATTCTCAATACAAGAAGATAAATCCATAAGAATTTCTAAATCCTTTTTAGATAAGAACAAAGATTTTTACGAGATTGAAAATGATAATTTATTAATTGATAGTAAGTACTTCTATATAGCAAAAGATGGTATAGTTCAACCACAGTCAGCATCTGTAATCTTAGATTATAGAACCGGACATATAAAAGCTATTGTAGGTGGCAGAGATGTTGAAGGTCAAAGAATTTTAAATCGTGCTACTGATTCAGCTAGACAACCTGGTTCTGCTATGAAACCTATAGCTGTTTACCTTCCTGCACTAGATAATGGTTATACTGCAGGGTCATCTATTGACGATATACCTTTCTACAATGGAAATGGTGAACTTTGGCCAAGAAACTGGTATACAGGATACCGTGGTATTCATACTTTGAGAAGATCAGTAGAACAATCTGTAAATGTTAATTCAGTAAAAACACTTCAAAATATTGGAGTTAGTACTTCTTTATCCTATTTGGAAAAAATGGGTATAATAAATACTCAGCACCCTGAAAGAGATAACATAGTAACTAGAGCTGAAAATGCTGCAACTAATGATGAAAACCTATCTGCTTTAGGCTTAGGTGGTATGACTAAGGGACTAAGTCCATTGAATATGACTGCCGCTTTTGGTTCCATTGCAAATGGTGGTAAATATGTAGAACCTATAGCTTTTACAAAGATTATTGATAAAAATGGAAATCTATTGTTAGATAATATTCCTAAAGAAAATATTGTAACTTCACCACAAATAGCTTATATTATGGGAGATATTTTACGAACCACTGTAGCTAATGGGAATGCTGGTAGAGCCAAATTATCTAATATGGTCGTTGCAGGAAAAACTGGTACAACCAATGAGCAAGCTGATATCTGGTTTGTAGGTTATACACCATACTATGCTTCTGCTGTTTGGATAGGAAATGATTCACCAAAGATTACAATTTCTAAAGGTAGTAGTACGGCAGCACAGTTTTGGCAACATATAAACACTATCACCCATGAGAGCCTAGAGAGTAAAACTAGTTTTGAAAAGCCTGATGGTATAGTATCTGCTAGTATTTGTACTCAATCTGGACTTCTTGCTACAGAACTTTGTGCTCAGGACCCTAGAGGAGTTGTAAGAACTGAAATATTTGCTTCTGGTACAGTGCCAAAAGGATATTGTGATATGCATGTGGCTCTAGAGATTGACAAAAATTCAGGAAAAATAGCAAATGAATATTGTCCAGATGATGTAGTAGAAACTAAGGTCTTCATTCAAAGAACACCACCTTATAACCCTGCTGATCATAATGGAATTGTACCAAGTGATTATCAATATAATGCTCCAACTGAAGTTTGTACAGATCATAATGAAAATACAGTAATATCAAGTCCATTGGATGAGTGGTTCAATGAATGGTTCAATGAAAATAATAATAATAATAATAATGGGAATGATGCTGAAGAAGTAATCCCTTTAGACCCCTTTAATACTAGCTACTA
This sequence comes from uncultured Tissierella sp., assembly GCA_964482775.1. Classification (GTDB taxonomy): domain Bacteria; phylum Bacillota; class Clostridia; order Tissierellales; family Tissierellaceae; genus Tissierella_B. The sequence continues at coordinate 23,695 of CAYZZR010000011.1, forward strand.
AATTTAAAGACTAAGGAATCTCAAGCTCCTTAGTCTTTTGTTTTTGGATTGAAAATTACAGCCATGGTATATCCAAACAAAATTATGGCTGCAACACCTGCTCCTGTTGCTTCTATTCCTCCTGTAAATGCTCCAATGATTCCCTTAGTTTTAGCTCCTTCTATGG
>CAYZZR010000011.1:23870-24132 GCA_964482775.1 uncultured Tissierella sp.
GATAGAGCGTAGCCAAAGCCGCTAATAGGGATAGTAGCACCAGCTCCTGCAAACTCTACTAAAGGTTTATATACTCCAATAGCTCCAAGAAAGACTCCTATGGTTAAAAATGAAACTAAAAGATGAGCGGGAGTGAGTTTTGTTCTATCTAAAATTATTTGGCCTATTACACATATTAGACCTCCAATTATAAATGCTTTAATATAATCCATAATTACCTCCATTGTGGCATTCGCCACCACAAATAATTTATTAAAAATTT
>CAYZZR010000012.1:0-16958 GCA_964482775.1 uncultured Tissierella sp.
CTTTTTCAGAAGAAAACATATTCATAGCGTTACTAAATTCTAAAAAAGCATTCCAACAAAAATTGTACCTACGTATAGTTTCCTCTAAGTATCCAGCTTGTTTCATCAATTCTTTTACTTCTTCAATTATTTCTGATACAGTTTTTTTGCTTTTCACAATACAATGCCTCCTTGTATTTTTATTTTAACTATATATGAAGGCATATAAAATGGGAAGTAGTGTTGGATAAAACCCTTTATATTAGAGCTTTATTCATCATACTTCCCATTAAAATCAACTTCTCATTACTTCTATTATGGGAAGCTTCCCATAATAGAAGATACTTTACAGATGCTTTACCTAAGGACATGAAAAGTCCAGAAGCAACTTTACCAGCAACAGGGATAGCATATTGCAATCAGCTATTTGATTGGGAAAGAAAGTTTGAAACTATACCACCAGAAGAAAGAAAAGAAATGCGTCTAGAAAAGGAAAAACCTGTCCTAGATGCCTTTTGGTCGTGGGTAGAAGCTTCGATTCAAAATGTACTTCCCAAATCCAATATTGGGAAGGCACTTCAATATGCCCTAAACCATAAGGACAAACTTCAAACATATTTAGAAGATGGAAACTGTGTTATCTCCAATAACATAGCTGAGAACAGCATCAAACCATTCACTGTAGGAAGAAAGAACTGGCAGTTCTGTGGTAGTCCTGAAGGAGCTACAGCAAGCGCATGTGTATATTCGCTTGTTGAAACAGCTAAAGCCAATGGGCTTAACCCCTACAAATATCTAGAATTCCTTTTGGTAAGACTACCAGGATCTAATCTTAAAACCAACCCAAACATGCTAAATTTAATGATGCCTTGGGATGAATTAATTCAAAAAACATGTAAAGCAGATTAAAAACTTACAAGGATATCATATCGATATCCTTGCTATTTTTCCATACATCTTTTATTATACGCTTACTATTAAATTACTTAGTTCCTATAACAAAGAAATAACTAATGTCAAAACGGATATTATATTTGCCCATAACTATATTAAGAAATATTTTTAATATTAGATAATGAATAAAATTATACAGGGAGGGATTTATGTTTAGTTACAATACTTTTGGAGAATATAATTATTATTCATATACAAAGATTGACACATATTCAAATAATGATGATTTTTTAATCACTGCTACAGCTGTTCATGAGTTTGTACATTCAATACTCATAAAAACAACTTCTTATGGTTCCTATGTAACCCTTCTTTTTCATGGTAATAAGAATAATAAAAGGTTTCTTCAATATGTTGAAAAAAATGTAGAAAAACAACAGATAAAGAATAATAGAAATGACAAAATATTAAATTCACTAGTAGATAATATGATTCAATTGCAAGAAGCTACAGCAACGTTAGTTGAATTGATCTATGTAATGGCTAGACTAGGATTAGAAGAGATGAACAAGTATTTCTTTAGATTAGGAGAATCATACAAAAAATACATTAGAGCATATGAACATATACTACAAGAAAGCTATATAAGTGATTACGAAAGAGTTTATATGAATTGGCTAAAGAATGAGAATATTAGTTATTATAACGAATTAAATAACGCAGATAGCCAATATAGAAAATTCAACATAGTTATAAATATAGTAATTAAATTAGCGATAATAGCACTTAATATTGATAGAATTGATGCAGATAACAAAAAGTGGCAATACCCTAATGCCATGATAAATACAATTCTGGTTGACAAGAAAAATCATCCTAGTAAACGTTTTGATGATTTAATGAAGTCTGTATTTAAACCGATTGAAGCGTTAGATAAGAATAACCCCTTTATTGGAGTAAATTTAGAATGGTTTATATCGACGCATTATGAAATTAAGGATGAACTATTAGATAAAGTATATAATAAATTTGAATCAGAATATCTTGAAGCACGTAATTCAAATTTATTGTCTGAAGTACGTTATGTACAGGGAATTGATTGGAATTCAATTGAGGCTCTAGAGAGAAATGCTGTTTTAACGGGTATCCCAAGTATACTTAGTAAATCGAGTAGTGAAAAAATTTTCAGAGGTTACTTAAGCCCATTTAAAAATACTAATCTTAAGAATGTACATATTAACAAAACATCAATTTCGGATTTTGATTCTGAGTTATATAAAGTCTTTATCCAATCAAAAACAGTTTTCTTGAGCATTGTTCCAAGTGGAAGTTATGATGTAAAATATGAGTATGAATTCCATGTAGAACAAGATATTATTGAAAATGAATTACTTAATATTAATCATATAAGACTTATAGTATTAGGTAGAGATAATGCATTGAGTGTGTTGAAAGAAGTGGATGCTACAAAGCTAGTTTTATTGGGTGTTGACAGAGATCCAGATATAATTGATGAAAGTATTATTGAGAAATTTGAAAGAACATTCATTTATCCTGCTAATAATGTTTTGAGCTTTATTGACATTATAAATGACAGATTTTCAGGTTCCACTATTCATATTACAAAAGATGAGTATTTTCATATGATGTACATTCGTAATAATAAAAAGATTCTATTTCAGCCAGTTATTACAATGATTGATTCTTATATAAAGCAGACCTCTAGTATAAAAGATAGGACAATAAAGGTAAATGGTGATTTGCCGTTTAGGAAATCTGATAAGAAATTAATTGATAGAATATTATATAAGCTACTATTGGAAGAAGCTATACATTATAGAACTCTTAAAGAAGATTTATATTGATATAACTATTAATGTTAAAGGTTAAAGTTGAAAATTGATATTAGCAGAATATTTAAAAGCAACATAGATTAAATTATAAAAAATCTATTTCTACTTCTAAAATAAGTAAAACAAATATTAAGATCATTGAAATGAGATTCTATCTTTTAATGAAAGGAATATACTAAGGACAATTTTTTAAAAATTAACTGAGAGCTATCTTGACAATAATATGTACAATTGATAATATCAAATTAAGTGATTTAAGAATAATAAGCTCATATAAGTTCCATGATATGGTTGGGACGTTTCTATAAAATGACCAGAAATCATTTTGCTATGAGCGAAAGTGTACCTAGGGTTCCGGAGGAGAAATTCTTGCTGGTCCAAGCGGTACAGATACTTTATGTATTACACCGAAGGGATAAAAGCCCAGTCGGGTAGGTTTCGCTTTACCTACCCGGCTGGGCTATATTTTTTTTGATAAAACTGATAGGAGGAATAATATGAAGGTAAGTATAGTAATGGGCAGTGCATCAGATAAAGAGATTGCTAAAAAGGTAGTTGGTATATTAGAAAAGTTTGGAGTAGAATATGAAGCTAGAGTAATATCAGCCCATAGAACTCCATATATTGCAGTGGATTTTGCCCAAAAGGCAGAAGAAAATGGCATTGAAGTAATTATAGCAATTGCAGGTAAAGCAGCACATTTAGCAGGAGTATTAGCAGGTGTATCTCTGCTACCTGTTATTGGAATACCAGCAAAGTCATCAACTATGGATGGACTTGATTCACTTCTTTCAGTTGTTCAAATGCCTAAAGGAGTACCAGTAGCGACTGTTGCTATTGATGGTGGAGAAAATGCAGGACTTTTGGCAGTTCAAATCCTTTCAGTTAAATATCCTGAATTAAGACAAAAATTCAAGGAATACAAAGTTGAAATGGCCAATGAAGTTGTTAGGGCGGATAAGGAAATAGAGAATAGCTTAAGTGGTAAATAAGAAAAAGGAGGAAGTACTTTGAGTTTAACTTATAAAGATGCTGGAGTTGACAAGGAAGCGGGCTACAAAGAGGTACAATTAATCAAGGAGCATATAAAAAAGACCCACATACCTGGAGTATTGTCTGATATTGGTGGTTTCTCTGGTTTGTTTCAGTTGGATATTGCAAAGTATAAAAATCCAGTTTTAGTTTCCGGCACTGATGGTGTTGGGACCAAGCTAAGGATTGCATTTATGATGGATAAGCATGATACCATAGGTCAAGATTGTGTTGCTATGTGTTCAAATGATATTTTATGCCAAGGTGCAAAGCCTTTGTTCTTTCTTGATTATATCGCTACAGGAAAACTTGTTCCAGAAAAGATGGCTCAAATTGTAGAAGGAGTTTCAAATGGATGTATCAAGGCTGGCTGTGCTTTAGTTGGTGGAGAGACTGCTGAGATGCCAGGGTTTTACTCGGATGATGAATATGATGTAGCAGGTTTTTGTGTTGGTGTTGTAGATAAAGACAAGATAATCAATGGATCCAAAATAAGTGAAGGTGATGTAATACTTGGCCTTCCTTCATCAGGTATTCATAGCAACGGATATTCTTTAGTTAGAAAGATCATTTTTGACAAGGAAAATATGAATGTAAACACATATATTGAAGAACTTGGTTCTACAATTGGTGAGGAAATTTTAAAACCAACAAGAATATATACTCATCCTGTATATGACTTGGTTGAGAACTTTGATATAAAAGGACTTTGCCATATTACAGGTGGTGGTTTCTATGAAAATATACCTAGAATGCTACAAGAAGGTTTAAGAGCTCATATAAATACCAATAATATAGATACTCCAACTATTTTTAATCTTCTACAAAAATGGGGAAATATAGACTTAGATGAGATGTATGGAACCTTTAATATGGGAGTCGGTATGGTTCTTGTAGTAACTAAAGATGAATCGGAAAATGTATTGGAATTCTTAAAGAATATGGATGAAAAAGTATATGTTCTTGGTGAGATAAAAAAAGGCTCCAAGGGTGTTGAGCTATGTCACGAGTAAACATAGGAGTACTGATATCAGGCGGAGGAACTAATCTACAAGCTATAATTGATGATATTAGTAATGGTAATATTGATGGAGAAATTAGGCTTATAATCTCAAATAAAAGTGATGCTTATGGATTGGAAAGAGGAAGGTCAGCTGGAATTGAAAGTATATTTATTGATCCTAAAAAATTCGACTCTATGGAAGAATACAATAATAGATTGATTGAAGAGTTTAAAAAGAGAGGTATACAATTAATAGTATTGGCTGGATACCTAAAGGTACTTTCAAAGGAATTTATAAATAGTTTTGATGAGATAATAAATATACATCCTTCCTTGATACCTAGCTTTTGTGGAAAGGGCTTTTATGGAGAAAGGGTTCATGAAGAGGTCCTAAAATATGGAGTGAAATATACAGGTGCAACAGTACATTTTGTAGATGAGGGAACAGATTCAGGGCCTATTATTTTACAAGAGGTTGTTGCAGTAGATATTCATGATACAGTGGAATCCTTACAAAAGAAGGTACTAAAAGAAGAACATAAGCTATTAGTAAAAGCAATAAAGCTCTATTGTGAAGGAAAACTTAGGATAGAAGATAGAAATGTTCGAATAATTGAGGAGTGATTTTGTGAGAAGAGCTTTAATTAGCGTATATGATAAAGAGGGAATAGTAGATTTCTCCAAGGAATTAGTCTCCTTGGGCTGGGAAATTATTTCAACTGGTGGAACATCTAAAGCCTTGAAAAATGCAGGTATAGACGTTTTAGAGGTAGAGGATATAACCAACTTTCCTGAAATGTTGGATGGTAGAGTAAAGACCTTGAACCCATTTATTCATGGAGGGCTGCTATATAGAAGAGATAATGAAGAACATGTAAAAGAAGTAAAAGAAATGCATATTGAAGCTATTGATATGGTAGTAAACAACCTCTATCCTTTTGAAGAAACTATAAAAAAACCTGGAGTAACTCATGAGGAGATTATAGAAAATATAGACATAGGTGGGCCTTCTATGATAAGGGCTGCAGCCAAGAACTATAGGGATGTAATTGTGGTGGTTGACCCTATTGATTATACTAAAGTACTGGATGAATTAAAAACTTACAAAGATGTAAGTTTAAAAACTAAAGAATATTTAGCAAGAAAGGTATTTAACTACACTGCATATTATGATGCTATGATTTCCAACTATTTTAATCAAATAGAAGGAGTTCAGTTTCCAGAAATGTTGACTTTGCCTTTTAAACATAGTCAAGAGCTAAGATATGGGGAAAACCCTCATCAGAAGGCCGCTTTCTATCGAGAGGTTGAAAAGGTTGCAGGAACCCTTGCAGGAGCAGTTCAGCTTCATGGAAAAGAGCTATCCTTTAACAATATCAATGATTCAAATGGAGCATTAAAGGTATTGAAAGAATTTACTGAACCTACTGTAGTTGCTGTAAAACATACAAACCCATGTGGCGTTGGAAGTGGCAACACTATAGCTGAAGCATATGATAGAGCCTATGAATGTGATAAGGAATCCATATTTGGAGGAGTTTTGGCTATCAATAGGGAATTGGACAGAGAATTAGCCGAGAGGATAAACAGTATATTTATAGAAATTGTAATGGCCCCTTCTTTCTCTAAAGAAGCTATAGAAATACTAAGTAAAAAGAAGAATATAAGATTGCTTGAAATAGAAGGAATATCTGATAATGCATATAATGAACATGATATAAAGAAGGTATTAGGTGGGCTTTTAATTCAAGATAGGGATGCTTTGCTACTTTCAGATGAGATGCGAGTTGTCACAGAAAAGAAACCAACTGATGATCAGATGAATGATCTACTATTTGCATGGAAAACAGCTAAGAATATGAATTCAAATGGTGTAGTTATCGCCAAGGACAATGCTACTATAGGGATTGGTCTAGGAGAAGTTAACAGATTTTGGGCTGTTGAAGAGGCTATTGAAAGATCAAAGGATAAGATTAAGGGAAGTGTAATTGCTTCTGATGGGTTCTTCCCTTTTAGTGACTCAATAGAAGTTCTTGGCAAAGCAGGAGTTACTGCAATCATACAACCAGGAGGCTCCATTAAGGACCAAGATGTAATAGATACAGCCAACAAATTTGGAATCACTATGATATTCACAGGCATAAGACACTTTAAACATTAGATTGGAGGTTGCTATGAAAGTACTTGTAATAGGTAGCGGTGGAAGAGAGCATGCTTTGTGTTGGAAGATTGCACAATCTGAACAAGTTCAAAAAATATATTGTGCTCCTGGAAACGGCGGCACAAGAACAGTAGCGGAAAATGTTGATATAAAGGCGAATGAAATAGATAGACTATTAGATTTTGCTTTATTGAATAGTATTGATTTAACTATAGTTGGGCCTGAGGAGCCTTTGGTTTTAGGAATAGTTGATAAATTTGAAGAAAATGGATTGAGAGTATTTGGACCTAACAAGTCATGTGCAAGGCTTGAGGGCAGTAAGGAATTCTCAAAGATATTTATGGAAAAGTATAATATACCTACTGCAAAATATAGAAGTTATACTGATTATAAAGAAGCCATAAAGGGCTTAGAGGGTTTTACTTATCCATTAGTTATTAAGGCAGATGGTTTATGCCTTGGCAAGGGTGTAATCATTTGCAACAGTGAAGTAGAGGCAAAAGATTCACTAAAGGAAATTTTACAGGATAAGGTCTTTGGAGATGAAGGGAAAAAGGTAGTTATTGAAGAATTTCTTGATGGTGTAGAGGCGTCTTTGCTATGCTTTGTAACAGATGGGGAAATCATTCCTATGGAAAGTGCCAAGGATTATAAGAAGATATATGATAATGACCAAGGACCAAACACAGGTGGAGTGGGTTGTTATTCTCCAAGTCCATTATTTACAGATGAAATAAATAAGAAAATAGAGAAAAGTGTGCTAAAAAACATATCAGAAGGTCTGATGAAAGAGGGGCTGAATTTTAAAGGAATATTATTTATAGGATTTATGATTGTAAATGGTGAGCCTAAGGTATTAGAGTTTAATGTGAGGTTTGGAGACCCTGAAACTGAAGTGCTTCTTCCTAGATTGGATTCTGATATAGTTAAAATCTTTCAAAAGACAATAGATGGGTCCTTATCTCATTCGGATTTAATTTGGAATGAGAAGTCTTGTGTATGTGTTGTAATGACTTCAGATGGATATCCAAATAGCTATGAAAAAGGCAAGGAGATAAATATAGATGAAGATTTAGATGAAGAGATTATTATTTTCCATAATGGAACTATATTTACCAACAAGCTGCTTACTAATGGTGGTAGGGTTTTATCAATTACAGCTCTTGGAGAAAATATTCAAAATGCTCGTGAAAGAATATATAAAAATATGAATATGATTAATTTTCAAGGAGCAAGCTATAGGTTAGACATAGGGTCTATTAATTAAAGAATATTAGATAAATTAAATGCTAAGAGACCTAAATTTCTTAGCATTTAGTTTATCAAGTCAAGCTATAACCTTTTATCAATATTAAAAGAGAGTTAGTATTATTAAAAGGTATTTTGTCGAATATTTAATAATATCGTTTGCAAACAACCTTTTTTTTGATATACTACTATATAGTGAGAAAATTTTAAAAAAGTGGGTAAATATGTTTCAGAAATACGTTTTGATACATAGTTGAATATTAAAACATGTGTATCAATTATTCTAAGGTTTAAAGCGAATACAAATCATTAGGAGGGAAAGTATGAAAACAGATGTTCAAATAGCTCAAGAGGCTAAGATGATTCCTATTACTGAAGTTGCTGCTAAATTAGGAATTAAAGAAGATGATATTATAAACTATGGTAAATACAAAGCTAAAATATCATTAAGCGTATTAGAAGAATTAAAGGACAAACCAGATGGTAAATTGATACTAGTTACAGCTATCAATCCTACACCAGCAGGTGAAGGTAAGACTACTACAAATATTGGACTTTCCATGGGATTGAACAAAATCGGCAAGTCTTCTATTACAGCTATAAGAGAACCTTCCTTAGGACCAAGCTTTGGTGTTAAAGGTGGAGCAGCTGGTGGTGGATATGCTCAAGTAGTACCTATGGAAGATATCAATCTACATTTTACTGGAGACTTCCATGCAATAACTACATCAAACAACTTGATATCAGCTCTTTTAGATAACCATATCCAACAAGGAAATGCTTTAGGAATTGATCCTAGAAGAATTGTTTGGAAAAGAGTTCTAGATATGAATGATAGAGCACTTAGAAATATCGTTGTTGGTTTAGGTGGAAAGCCTAATGGTATGCCAAGAGAGGATCACTTTGATATTGTAGTAGCTTCTGAAATCATGGCTATATTCTGTTTAGCAGATAGTTTAGAGGATTTAAAGGCTAGAGTAGCTAAAATAGTTGTAGCATATAAATTTGATGGTAGCCCAGTATATGTTAGTGATTTACAAGCACAAGGTGCAGTAGCATTATTGATGAGAGATGCTATGAATCCTAACTTAGTTCAAACTCTTGAAAATACACCTGCATTGATTCATGGTGGACCATTTGCTAATATTGCTCATGGCTGTAACTCCATGTCAGCTACAAAGATGGCATTAAAATTAGCAGAATACACTGTTACTGAAGCAGGATTCGGTGCAGACCTTGGAGCTGAAAAGTTCTTTGATATCAAAGCAAGATTTGGCGACTTAAAGCCAGATGCAGCTGTTATAGTAGCTACTGTTAGAGCTTTAAAACATCACGGTGGAGCTAAGAAGGAAGAATTAGGAACTGAAAACCTTGATCAACTAGCAAGAGGATTTGAAAATCTTGAAAGACATATAGAAAATGTAAATAAATTTGGAGTACCAGCAGTAGTAGCTATAAACAAGTTCCCTACTGATACTGAAGCAGAATTGAATTATGTTCTTAACAAATGTAAAGAATTAGGAGCAGATGCTGTTCTTTCAGAAGTTTGGGGCAAAGGTGGAGACGGTGGAGTTGAATTAGCTAAGAAGGTTGTTGAAGTAGCTGAAACTAAGGTTTCAAACTTTAAACCACTTTATGATGTAGAAGAATCAATCGAAGCTAAAATCACAAAAATAGCTAAAGAAATATATGGAGCAGATGGCGTAGACTTCACAAGTGCATGCCAAAAGCAAATCAAGAATATTGAAAAATTGGGCTTTGACAAGATGCCAATTTGTATGGCAAAAACTCAATATTCATTCTCTGACGATCCAACCTTATTAGGAAGACCTACTGGATTTAGAATAACTGTTAGAGAAATAAAAATCTCAGCAGGTGCAGGATTCCTAGTAGCCTTAACTGGAGATGTAATGACAATGCCTGGATTACCAAAGGTTCCAGCAGCAAATAGCATTGATATATTACCAAATGGAGAGATTGTAGGATTGTTCTAATTAAAAGCTGGGCATGACCCAGCTTTTTCTTTACATTCGCGCTATAACAAGGTAATATATGATTATAGTAAATTGAGGGGGTTTATCATGAGTTATAATTCCAGAATAAAGAGTACACAAGCAGATGCTCTTTTTGAAGCCGTATTATTATTAAAAAATGAAGAAGAGTGCTATCGTTTTTTTGAAGATATATGTACTATAAAGGAAGTACAAGCAATTGCGCAAAGATTTGAAGTAGCAAAATTGCTTAAATCAAATAAAACATATAATGAAATTGAAGCTGAAACAGGAGCTAGTACAGCTACTATAAGTAGGATAAACAGATCCTTAAATTATGGTGCTGAAGGATATAAGTTGATCTTTGAAAAATTAGGATTGGACGGTAAAGAGGAATAGGATTTTCATATAGAAAATCCTATTTTTTTTACTTTCTTAGTCTTCAAAATCATAATTATCTATTAGACTTTGCTTTTTTTGAGGCTTTGAATCACCGTGAACAACGAATATCATAGTACACAAGGACAATAAGGAAAATATAACAGAATAAGGAAATAAGGACCTATAGGATATGTTCTCTAATAGAAATCCAGAAAATACAGGAGTAAATATTTGAGCAGCCATAGAAAATGTATAATATAGACCAGTATATTTTCCAACATCTGAACTACCACTCATCTCTACCACCATAGGGTATGAATTAACATTTATAGCTGCCCATCCTATTCCAGTAAAGGCAAATACTACATTAATCATAGAAGAATAAGAGATGAAAAGGAAACCAAAAAAATATGATATTGACATGACAATTATTCCAGCAATTATTGTCTTTTTTCTACCCACTTTGCTAGATATGATACCAATCGGCATGAAGCTTATTATAGCTGCTCCCATTGCAACCATTAGTGCGTTAGCAAAACTACCACCTTGTAGATTCCAAACCTTTAGTGCGTATCTTGAAAATGCTGTAGTTATAGCGTTATAGGCTGTAAACCAAAGAAATACAGATATCAATAAAAATCTCAAGCTTTTCATTACCTCTGGCGCTATTTTATTATCATTCGAGGACTGTTTGCTTTCTAATTTCTTCTCCTCAATATATTCATTATGATCAATTTCCTTAGCCAGCTTATTTTCTTTGATGGTTACCATCAATATAAGAACTGAAGCTATCATCAAGATAGCTACTGCTAGAAATACCTTGGTGTAACTTGGATTTGATTCTTTCTCAAGTAACAAGCTAATCATTATAAGTGTAAAAATGCCTCCAAGTGCTCCCATCAGATTTATAACTGCATTTGCCTTGCTTCTTAATGGCTTTGGAGTCAAATCAGGCATAAGTGCTACAGCAGGAGATCTATATATGCCCATGGCTATAAGAACAGCCCCAAGAGAGATGAAGAACATTGGGAAATTCCTAGTTTGAACAGCATAAGGAATCAAGGACATAATGACTACGGCAATAATAGTGCCAACTATGATAAAGGGGGTTCTTTTTCCAAGTGGTGTCCGAATCTTATCAGAAAACGCACCAAATATAGGTAATAAAAATATAGCCAATAGATTATCTAATGCCATAATGGTTCCAGTCATAGTTTCACCTAAAAGGAAGGTGTTTTGCAAAATTAATGGTATAATATTATCATATAATTGCCAAAATGCAGAAATAGATAAAAATGCAAGTCCAATAAAGAAGGTGCGTTTATAATTTAGCTTCATACTATACCTCCGTTCTGTTTTTAAATTATTATATCATTTTTACTTAAATAATTATAGCTACTGTAGTTAAAGCTAAATTGCATACAAACTTAAAAATGAAGGAAAAAAGTCATTGACTAATAAAAGTGTAAAGTATAAAATTTTAAATTATATACGAAGGGAATGATAAATTAATGAGCAAGGACTTAGTTTATGTTATTGAAAAAAATAGTCACACTAGTGAGGAACTAGTAAAGATACTAGATAAACATAAAGAGATAAAGTTTGTTTCATTATCTGGTATAGACTTAGTAGGACATGAAACAGATGAAAAGATTCCTATAAAAATATTCTTAGAAGATATGGATACATTTCTAAATGGAATAGCTGTGCAAACCGATGGCTCATCTGTTTATCTACCAACCATTGCATCCCTAGATAATGCAAAAATTGACATGAAGGCTGATTTAAACTGCAATTGGTTTATAGATTATAATTATGAGAATATAGATGAAGAAACTGGGCTGCCAGTAGGGACTCTAAAGATACCTTGTTTCTTGTTTCACGAGGGGATTGCGGTGGATTCAAGAAGCATTTTATTAAATGCTGTAAACTATTTTAAAAGCAACTTAATGGATTTGCTTAAAAATAATCCAGAATCATTGGAGAATTTTAATATTAAAATAGAGGATATAGAAGAAATTAAAGTTACATCAGCTACTGAATTAGAGTTTTGGGTTATGACGCCAAACGATAAAAGGGATATTGAAGAATTAAGCACATCTCAAGAGCTACATGAACAATATTGGGCTAGGACAAGAGGTGCTGTTAGAACGGCATTAGAACAAAGTTTAGAGATGATGGAAAGATACGATTTAGAGCCTGAAATGGGTCACAAGGAAGTTGGAGGAGTTAAGTCAAAGCTTGACCAAGATGGTTCATTAACAGGAATTATGGAGCAACTTGAAATAGATTGGAAGTATTCAACGGCAATACAATGTGGAGATAATGAAATTTTTGTAAAAAGAATAGTAAAAGAAACATTTAGAAAAAATGGAATGGATGTAACATTCTTAGCCAAGCCTATACCTGGAGTTGCAGGAAGTGGTGAGCATACACACTTTGGTGTAGCTGCTAAACTTAAATCTGGTAAAATGATGAATTTGTTCAATCCATCTACGGATAGCTTTTTAAGCCCAATTGGATATGGAGCTATAATGGGTGTATTGAAAAACTATGAGGTCATAAATCCTTTTATAACATCATCAAACGAAGCCTTTAAAAGGTTAAAAAAGGGATTTGAAGCACCAATCTGTATAGTAACTTCACTTGGAAGAAGTACAAAATTACCTTCAAGAAATAGAACCATACTTATTGGCTTGATAAGAGATGAAAACAATCCAATGGCTACAAGATTTGAGCTTAGGTCTCCAAATCCTCATACAAATACATTCCTTTGTATAGCTACAATGCTAATGGCTATGCTTGATGGAATAAACTATGCTATTAGCAGTCAAAAAAGTGAATCAGAACTTCTAGCTGAGCTATCTAAAAAGGCAGGTGAGCTTGCAACTTATTTAGAAAAGGATAGGGCCTATAGAAGCGAAGAAGATGTGTTTGAAGACTTTACAGATGAAGAAAGAGAATCTTACTTCGGCAAGGTACCTTCAACAGTATATGAAAACATATATGCATTTGAAGAATATAAGGATAAAACCCAAGTTCTTAAAAAGGGAGATGTACTAGGAGATAAATTGATAACAAGCTTTAAAGCTGCTTCCATGGAAAAATGGCTAACTGAGATACAACATAGAATCATTCCTGCCTTTTCACATGAAATAGTACAATTAAAAGCACTGCATGATCCAAATACGTCATCAGATTTAGATATTTCAAATTGGATGAAGATTAGGGACCTTAGGATAGAACTTATGAAGGATAGCTTTAGTAAAAAGAGCTTATTTACAGAGACAAAGGATGCTATTGTAGCAGAAGATTATAAAAAGGTATCTGACATGCAAAAGATAATCTATAGTAAAGTTGATGAATTAAGAAAGCTATATATAGAGTATAAAAGAAATTTATTAGATATTTAAATACTAAGTAGCAATAGTATTTTAATAGTAGTATAATAAAAATAAAATCCCACCTTACATAGTGGGATTTTTAAATTAGAAGATTAATAATTAGGGAGAGAAATAGATGAATGCATTTTCTAGAACGGAGCTTCTTTTAGGAGTAGATGGGGTAGACAAATTGAAAGAGGCTAGGGTAGCTATATTTGGTATTGGTGGTGTTGGATCCTTTACGGTTGAAGCCTTAGTCAGAAGTGGTGTTGGAAATATTGATGTTTTTGATGATGATAAAGTATGCTTGACCAATATAAATAGGCAGTTAATAGCCACAAGAAAAACTATAGGCAAATATAAAGTAGAGGTAATGAAAGATAGAATTCTAGAAATAAATCCAAAATGTAATGTTGAGACTTTTCAGACTTTCTATACTTCTGAAAATGCTGATGATTTTGATTTATCGAAATATACTTATATCGTTGATGCAATAGACACAGTTTCATCTAAGTTGGTTTTAATTGAAAAAGCAAAGGCTTCCAATACTCCTATAATTAGTTGTATGGGAGCAGGGAACAAACTAGATCCCACTAGATTTGAAGTTACAGATATTTTCAAGACCAGTATATGTCCATTAGCAAGAACCATGAGATCTGAGCTTAGAAAAAGAGGGATAGATTCTCTAAAGGTTGTATATTCAAAGGAACCAGCAATGAAACCTATAGAAAACGATGAGGACAATTGTAAGAATAAATGTGTATGTCCTCCAGATACAGCTCGTAAATGTACTAACAGACGACAAATTCCAGGCAGTGTGTCCTTTGTTCCATCCGTAGCAGGACTTATTTTGGCAGGGGAGGTTATTAAAGATATTATTGGATAAAGAGAAACAGATTCTTTATTAATCTATTATTTGTAGAAAATTTCACAATATTGTTATATAATTTAAATATAGGAGATTTACTAAAAGATACGGATAGAAGATAGGAGGGGTTTCATGAAAGTCAAAGTATGTATGGGTTTGAATTGTACCATGCTTGGTGCAATGAACTTGTTGGATCAGATAGAAGACTTGAAGGATATTATTGACGGTGATGATGCAAAATACAATGATGAAGAAATAGAAATTGTAGCTGTAAAATGTTTGAATTATTGTAAGAAAACAGACAACAACATTGCGCCAGTAGTTGTAATTGATGATGAAGTTATATTTAATGCTACTGGTCAGATTGTTATGGAAAAGATAATGGATAAAAAGAGAAAATAAAGCTGTAAATTAAATTCGGAGGATTGAAGCCAATGAAGGAGAGCTATGTAGATTTAGTAAATATTAGGAGAAAGGTATTTGCTTTAATTGCAAAGATGGCCCAGGAAGATACAAATCTTAGTGAGTTGGAAAGAGCCTCTTATGATTTAATCCCTGGAGAGGTAGCTACATATAGAGAAAGCATATTTAGAGAGAGAGCAATTATTGAAGAAAGATTAAGGTTTACAATGGGTCTTGAGGCGAGACATATTAGTGAATTTGCAAGAGTAACAGATGGGATTAGTGAAATTAATGTCAATGAGATTCAATTCACTCCTCCTTTGGTAAATGTCATTACCTTTGCTTGTGAAGCCTGTCCTACTAGGGCATTTGAAGTAACAGATAACTGTAGGAAGTGTTTAGCTCATCCTTGTACAAATGTATGCCCAGTAAATGCAGTATCTATAGGAAAAAATCGCGCTATTATAGATAATGAAAAATGCATTAAATGTGGTAAGTGTAAAGAAGCCTGTCCCTATAGTGCAATAGTTGAGTATCATAGACCTTGTGCATTTGTTTGTGGTGTAAATGCAATAGAAAGTGATTACTTAGGTAGAGCTAAAATTAATGAGGAGAAGTGTGTTTCTTGTGGTCGTTGTATAATACAGTGCCCATTTGGAGCTATTGCAGATAAATCACAGATATATCAGATAGTAAAGGCTTTAAATAGTAAGAAAAACATGTATGCCATGGTTGCGCCATCTTTTATTGGACAATTTGGGGTTTTGGCTAGTCCGATTCAGATTGTTGAAGGAATAAAAGAGTTAGGTTTTAAAGATGTAGTTGAAGTAAGCTTAGGTGCAGATATTACAACCTTGCATGAAGCCAAGGAGTTTGTTGAGAAGGTGCCAGAGGAAATACCATTTATGGGAACCAGTTGTTGCAATTCATGGACTTTAATGGTAGAGAAGATGTTTCCTGAGCAATATGAATACATTTCTGATTCTTCATCTCCTATGGTGGAAACAGCAAAATACATCAAGAAAAAAGATCCAGATGCTTTGATTACATTTATAGGGCCTTGCATTTCTAAGAAGTTAGAAGCTTTACGTGAAGATGTAAAGGACTATGTTCATTATGTTATTACTTTTGAGGAATTGATGGGAATGTTTGTTGCTGGAAATATAGAGCTATCAGAGATAGAAGTAGATAAAGAGATTCAAGATGCATCTACTTTAGGAAGAGGATATGCCATAGCAGGTGGCGTTGCAGAAGCGGTTAAAAAAACAGCTCAATTGTTAGATGAATCCAAGGAAATAAACATAGAATCCGCTTCAACTCTTCATGAGTGTGTTAAGCTTATGAGAACAGCAAAAGCTGGAAAGAAAGACGGGTATCTATTAGAAGGGATGGCTTGTCCTGGAGGCTGTATTGCTGGTCCTGGAACTTTAGCTTCCATGAATAGAGTAAGAAAGGCAATAGTCGAATTTAAAAACCAATCATCATTTAAGACACCTTTAGACAATGACATAATAGATGATGAATTAAAATATTAAAATAAAATTAAACCAAAAAAGTACTGAGTTTTAAGACTCAGTACTTTTTTTATAAAAACTATTGCTTTTGCAGGAATTATGTAATATTATATAAATCATACAAAACATATATGACAAGTATGATATAGAGTATTAAGTTAAAGTAAAGTAACTAAATATAATTAAAGAGGAGAAGAAAATGAAGAAAATAAAATTATTATCATTAACATTAGTATTAGCAATAGTATT
>CAYZZR010000012.1:17058-22898 GCA_964482775.1 uncultured Tissierella sp.
AGAAAATGAAGAAAATAAAATTATTATCATTAACATTAGTATTAGCAATAGTATTAGCTGCATGTGCAAAATCAGGTAGTACAGATATAGTAGAATCAAATGAATTAGAGCAAATTAAGGAAGTGGGATCAATAAGAGTTGGTTTAGAAGGAACATTTCCGCCATTCTCTTTACATGATGAAAGTGGGAAATTAGTAGGATTCGAAGTAGAAATTGCTGAACTTATTGCAAAAGATTTGGGAGTTAAGGTAGAATTTATAGAGACAAAATGGGACTCACTAATTGCAGGGCTTGATGTTGATAAATATGACTTTGTTATAAACAATGTAGGTGCAACTGAAGAAAGAAAAGAAAAATACGATTTTACTAATCCGTATATGGTTTCATCAGGTAAATTAGCTGTAAGTAAAGATAATACTGAGATTAATACTATAGCAGACTATGCTGGAAAGAAAAGTGGTCAATCTTTAACAAGCAACTATGCTCAAGATGCTCAATCTTTCGGGGCTGAAATCGTGCCAGTTGAGGGGTTTGCGCAAGCAATCGAGTTGGTATTAGAGGGTAGAGCTGATGGAACAATAAATGATATTATAACTTTTAAGACTTATTTAAAAGAGCATCCAGATTCTAATATTAGACTATTAGATGAAGAAATACCTAACAAGAATGATGTAGGAATTATATTACAAAAGAATAACCCAGAGCTATTAGAAGAATTAAATAATATAATTGAGAAACGTACAGAAGATGGATCTTTTAAAGAGATTTTTATTAAATATATTGGTGAAGATTTAAGCGCTGAAAATTAATTGTATTAAGAGATCTGAAAGGAAGATTTAATTGGAAAGAACTATAGAACTTATAACAATTTCATTTTGGCCAATATTAAAAGCTGGACTAACCATAACAATTCCCTTAGCGGTTATTTCTTTTGCATTTGGATTAGTTATTGCTATTATAACTGCTATATCAAGAATATCCAAAATAAAAATTGCAAAGTGGTTTTTTAGCTTTTATGTATGGATATTCAGAGGGACGCCATTGCTAGTACAATTGTTTATAGTATTCTATGGTTTACCTAAAGCAGGAATTAAATTTGATTCATGGACAGCTGCCATACTTACCTTTTCTCTTAATATAGGTGCTTATGCGTCTGAATCCATAAGAGGGGCTATTATGTCTATTCCAAGAGGACAATGGGAAGCTGCTGAATCTCTTGGGATGACATATAGTCAAATGCTAATAAGAATAATAGCACCTCAGACAATCCGAATTGCCCTACCATCTTTGACAAATAACTTTATTGGGTTGGTTAAGGAAACATCACTAGCATCTAGTGTTACTATTATAGAGATGTTTATGGTTGGTCAGCAAATTGCAGCACGTACCTATGAACCTCTGATATTGTACTCATTGGTTGCATTTATGTATCTGATGATGTGTACTGTTTTAACATATATTCAAGGGATACTTGAAAGAAATTCTTCTAAGTATGTGAGAAAGTAGGGAAAAAATGTTAAAATTAACTAATATAAATAAATATTTTGGAGAATTACAGGTATTAAAAAATATTAACTTGGAATTTGAGGACGGTAAAACCACTGTTATACTTGGGCCATCTGGTTCAGGTAAATCTACAATGTTACGTTGTATTAATGTTCTTGAAGTGCCAGAAAGTGGTGAACTTCAAGTTGGTAAGATTAAGCTTACCTTTGGTGCAAATATTCATAAGAAACACTTAATCCAAATTAGAAAAAATACAGCTATGGTATTTCAAAACTTTAATCTCTTTCCTCATATGAAAGCTATAGATAATGTAATCGAAGGCCCCCTTACAGTTCTGAAGAAAGATAAAAAAACAGCTATGGAGCTTGGACAAAGCCTTTTGAATAAGGTAGGACTTTCAGATAAAGCAAATAGCTATCCTGATCAGTTATCAGGAGGTCAACAACAAAGAGTGGCTATAGCACGAGCATTGGCTATGGAACCAGAATTTCTTTTATTTGATGAGCCAACTAGTGCGTTAGATCCGGAGCTCGAAAGTGAAGTCCTAAGAGTACTTAAAGGGCTATCACAGGAGAAAAGATCCATGATAATAGTTACACATAACCTTGATTTTGCTCGGGAAGTTGCAGATAGAATACTATTTTTAGAAGATGGAAAGATAGAATATGATGGAAATGTCGATGACTTTTTTATCAAATCGAATAACGAAAGAATAAATAGATTTATTTCTTCTATGAAACCCTAAATATAAATAAAAGAACCACTACAAGAATTAAAAGTCTATGATAGTGGTTCTTTAATTGGATACAATAAATAAAGTAAAAAAAGTATTGACAAATTAGTGAGTTGATATTATCATATAAGCATAGACCCCCGCCTAGGGGGGTGGGTATCAAAAAGGAGGTATATTAATGAATACTGATCAGAAAAAAGCATTACAATCCTTAAAAACTGCTAAAGGACAAATTGA
This sequence comes from uncultured Tissierella sp., assembly GCA_964482775.1. Classification (GTDB taxonomy): domain Bacteria; phylum Bacillota; class Clostridia; order Tissierellales; family Tissierellaceae; genus Tissierella_B. The sequence continues at coordinate 19,535 of CAYZZR010000012.1, forward strand.
AGCAACAATTAAGATGCTTGAAGAAGGTCGTTATTGTGTAGACGTATCAAATCAAATATTAGCAGCTCAGTCACTATTGAAGAAGGCTGACTTATTGATAATTAGACAGCATCTAAATCATTGTGTTAGACAGGCTTTTGAACATGACAATGGAGATGAAAAACTAGATGAGGTTATGGAGCTTTTAGCAAAGGTAATTGGTAAATAACCGCTCCAATAAGGAGGAATAATTATGGTAAACAAATCATTACAAATAGAAGGTATGACTTGTGCTTCTTGTGCAAAGGCAGTAGAAAGGGCTACTAAGAAGCTAGAAGGCGTCAGTGATGCAAGTGTAAATCTTGCAACAGAAAAGCTAAGTATTAGCTTTGATGAAGCTACACTTTCCGTAAATGATATTCAAGCTGCAGTAGAAAAGGCTGGTTATAAAGCCGTTTCTGAAACAGTTAGTAAAACTATATCCATAGAGGGTATGACTTGTGCTTCTTGTTCTAAGGCAGTTGAAAGAGCTACAAGAAAGTTAGATGGAGTAGTAGAAGCTAATGTTAATTTAGCTACTGAGAAACTATCCATCATTTATGAGCCTTCAGAGCTTAGATATTCAGATATAAAAAAGGCAATTGAGAAGGCAGGATACAAAGCTGTTGAAGAAGAAACCGCTGTAGATACTGATAAGGAAAGAAAAGAACATGAAATAAAATCCCTATGGAATAGATTTTTAATTTCAGCTATCTTTACAATACCATTATTATATATATCAATGGGGCATATGATGGGACTTCCATTGCCGATGTTTTTAGATCCTATGATGAATCCAGTTAACTTTGCTGTAACACAGTTAATGTTAACTATTCCGGTAGTAGTAACAGGATACAAATTTTATACCATTGGAATTAAGACTCTGATTAAGGGTAGTCCAAATATGGATTCATTGATTGCAATTGGTACGGGAGCTGCAGTTATTTATGGAATATATGCTACCATAATGATAATTGGTGGAGAGCATGATTATGCAATGGACTTATATTTTGAGTCAGCAGGTGTAATTATCACATTGATAACTCTAGGTAAATATTTGGAAGCAGTTTCTAAAGGAAAAACCTCAGAGGCTATCAAGAAGCTAATGGGCCTTGCTCCAAAGACTGCCATAATCATTAAAGATGGAAAAGAGCTTGAAATTTCCATTGATGAAGTAGAGGTTGGAGATATTATATTGGTGAAACCTGGTGAAAAGATGCCAGTTGATGGGGAAGTCGTTGAAGGAACAACTTCAGTAGATGAGTCTATGCTTACAGGAGAAAGTATACCTGTAGAAAAACATATTGGTGATAGTGTAATAGGCGCTAGTCTAAATAAAAATGGTTCAATAAAATATAAGGCTACTAAGGTTGGTAAGGATACAGCTCTAGCTCAAATTATAAAGCTAGTTGAGGATGCTCAAGGTTCTAAAGCTCCAATAGCTAAACTAGCAGATGTAATATCAGGTTATTTTGTTCCTATAGTTATAGCATTAGCAGTTATTTCAGGTTTAGCTTGGTATTTTGTAGGCGGAGAATCATCTACCTTTTCCCTTACTATATTTATAGCAGTATTGGTTATAGCTTGTCCTTGTGCTCTTGGTTTAGCAACACCAACAGCAATTATGGTTGGTACAGGTAAAGGTGCAGAAAATGGAGTTTTAATAAAAAGTGGTACAGCATTGGAAACTGCACATCAAGTTCAAACAATTGTTTTTGATAAAACAGGTACAATTACTGAAGGAAAACCAAAGGTGACAGATATAGTTTCAACAAATGGAATTTCAGAACTTGATTTGTTACAGCTTACTGCATCTGCAGAAAAAGGTTCAGAGCATCCATTAGGTGAATCAATTGTAAAGGGTGCAGAGGAAAAAGGATTAGAGTTTAAGAAGGTAGATACATTTAGTGCAATTCCTGGTCATGGTATTGAAGTTACTATCGAAGGGAAAACTATTCTGGCTGGAAACAGAAAGTTAATGATTGACAGAAATATTTCCTTAGAAAATCTTGAAAAAGATTCTGATAGATTAGCTGAAGAAGGGAAAACTCCAATGTATGTAGCTATAGATAGTAGAATAGCTGGAATTATTGCAGTGGCTGATACAGTAAAGGAAAATAGTAAGAAGGCTATAGAAGCTCTTCATAAGATGGGAATACAAGTAGCTATGATTACTGGGGACAACAGAAGAACAGCAGAAGCTATAGCAAAACAAGTAGGGATAGACATTGTATTAGCTGAAGTATTGCCTGAAGACAAGGCAAATGAAGTTAAGGAACTTCAAGCAAAAGGCAAGAAGGTAGCAATGGTAGGAGATGGAATCAATGATGCTCCTGCATTAGCACAAGCAGATATAGGTATAGCCATTGGTTCAGGTACAGATGTAGCTATGGAATCTGCAGATATAGTTCTTATGAGAAGTGATCTAATGGATGTAGCAACTGCTATTTTGTTGAGTAAGAGTACTATAAGAAATATTAAGCAAAATTTATTTTGGGCATTTGGATACAATACATTAGGAATTCCAGTGGCTATGGGACTACTCCACATATTTGGTGGACCACTTCTAAACCCAATGATTGCTGGAGCAGCAATGAGCTTAAGCTCAGTATCTGTTTTGACAAATGCATTAAGGTTAAAGAAATTCAAAGCAGTTAGTTAGTATTTTATAGTTTATAATCTGCTTAGCAGATTTTATATATTAAAAAATTATGAGGGGAGAAATAAAAATGAAAAAGAAAGTTCTAATAGAAGGTATGAGTTGTAACCATTGTGTACATCATGTTACAGAGGCTCTTAATGAGATTGACGGAGTATCAAATGTAGCTGTAAAACTAGAAGAAAAATATGCTCTTATAGATGTGGAAAATAATGATTTAGATGCAGCAATTAAATTTGCAGTAGATGAAGCTGGATATGAAGTAGTAGGAATTGAGGCTGTATAATGAAGAATTTGTTCAAGAAATGGTTGGAGAAATTAGAAGCTACTAATAAAGAAAGTTTTGGTTCACAACCATTGGATTGTTGCACATTAGGAAGAGAAAAGAAGACATCTAAATCAGTAAAGCTAAACTCAGATAAGAAATAGTAAGGGGCTCCATAAGGTTAATTAAGACTTTAAGGAGCTTTTTTACATGGTCTTAATGCAATAAAAAAGCAAGTATGATATAATTAATTTAATATAAATAAGTTTATTAGCTTGATAGTGTAAAGTAGCCTATGAAAAACAAGAATAAAAAAATTTACTCAAATGAACCTAGAAAATTTCAAAATATATTTAGACTTTGGGCACCGCCACCCTTGACAGCATGCCAAAACAATGCTGCGTAATATTTACCGACGGCGA
>CAYZZR010000013.1:0-9436 GCA_964482775.1 uncultured Tissierella sp.
CACTTGCATTCAGCAATATTGTAATCGGTATTGCAGAGATGGGTCAATCCTACATGTTTGCCTTTGCTATGATTTATGGTATTAAGAAAGCATTTTTAATAATTGGCATTAGTTTTCTTGCATTAACAGTATTATTTTTGGTAATTAATCTTGGTAAAAAGGAGAGGGTTTATGAAAGTTCTACCCATTAGTGATGAACAACAATTTTTTTTCGATGTAAATGAAGAGTTTAATAATATCCCTATGAAAGTATCTTTTTCAATGAAATTTATAAAAAGATTTACTCTGGAGGAACTCTATTGGGCCCTTGAAAAATGTATCAAGACAGCCGATGTTTTGGCGGCAAGATGTATTGTACAAGACCGCCATCCCTATATGGAATTTTTGCCATATCAGAAGAAGGACATTCCTGTATTTAATTTTTCCAGTGAAGAAGAATATAAAATCTTTTGCGACCAAAGCAGTGTAACAAAGATAAATAATAGAGATAAACTTTATTACACATTTGTTTATTCAATAGCAGGTTCTTATTATCATCTCCACTTTATTTTTAACCACCTGATATTTGACGGAATCTCAGTATTATTGTTATCTGAGAAGATACAAGGGATTCTGATGAATCCAAAGGAAGAAGTAAATTGGCATCCGTTTTCGGCTTATCTAGATAATTTGAAGAATTATCATGAAAGTGAAAAATATCTAACTGATAATGAATTTTGGGAGAACAGATTTTTTGAAATTTCTAAAAGTGAATATCTTTTTAGTGAACTTATTGATACCAATGAGTCACCAATTAAAAGCTTAACTTTCCAAACTAGCCAAGAACTGAAAGAGCGTTTATTTGAGTATTGCATTAAAAACAAACTTTCACCTCATATTGTAATTGTTACAGTACTTGCACAGATTATAAATGACAAAAGGCAATGTAAGCGTCTTTATTTTGAGATACCTATTGCAAACCGTCTGGGAACAAAAGAAAAAAATAGCATAGGCGCTTATGAAATCACTTTTCCCTTTATTTTTGATTTCGAAAAATACAATAATATTTATGATTTACTTGAGTCTGTTCAAGAACAGTCCAGGGATTATTATAAACACAGAAATTTTGATTGGAATTCAAAAGTATATTCTGAGTTATACCAAAAAAAATATGGAAGATACATTCCTCAGTTTTCTTTTTCCTATTTATGTAATAATAGAAAGCCATCTGTTTCATTTGCGACATTACATCATTACCATGCTGATACTGATATTTTACCAATGAGTTTATACGTCTCGGACTACCTCAATTGGCAGAGCATGACTTTTTCTTATACCTATTGGTCCAACTACTTTACTGATGAAGAAGTTGTTGAAATTCATCAGAATATTGAAACTAGAATAGAGAGTATTATTTAAAATAAAATTTAATTTTTTGGAGGAATATCAGTGTTTGAAAACATCTCAACTATCAGTGAATTACTTTCTTTAACCTCAGGGTATTATGGCGAAAAACCCGCATTTTCCTATTTGAAAGATGGAAAAGTCTATTCTATTTCCTATTCTGATTTTGCAGAACAGGTTACTGCGGCAGCAAAATCACTTATCTTAAAGGGTATTACAAACAGCAAGATATCTATTGTATCGGAAAATTCCTATTACTGCATTATGTGGGCCTATGCTGTACCGCTTTCAGGGAATATTCTTGTTATGCTGGACAATTTGACAACAATACAGGATAAGGCTTATATAGTTGAGCATAGCGATACATCCTGTCTAGTTTATTCATCATCTAATCAGCCATTTTGTGATTATATAAAAGAGAATAATAAAAGTGTTATAAATACAATTTGTATAGAAATTGATACTGAGGATTTTCTCAATAGTGAACTAGGGGTCACATTACCAGACACTGACGGTTCAGAAATGTCATATATATTTTATACTTCCGGAACAACAGGGAGACCGAAAGGTGTTATTCATTCACAAATTAATTTGTTGCGTAATGATCTTTATTTTACATATAGTTTAAGAGTAAAAGACTGTGTATATCTAATGTTGCCATTAAGTCATATTTTACCTTTTGCTAATGTTGTCCTTGCTTCTATGTATTCCGGAGCTAATATATTCATATCAGAAGGGCTCAAGCATATCTGGAGTGAGATGAGAGAAGCCAGTCCATATTGTATCTTTGCAGTTCCAGCAGTGTTATCATATTTTGATAAAACTATTAATGCTACAGCAGAAGAATTAAGGAAAGCAAGTAATGTTATAGATAATTTTTCTTCACGCAAAAAAGCTGTTAAACAATTATTTGGCGAAAATTTAAGAATATTTATAACTGGTGGTGCACCTCTAAATTTTGACATTGCAAAGCGTATGCATGAGCTAGACATCTTGGTGCTTAATGGATACGGGCTTACTGAAACCTGTGGATCAATAACTGTAAATCCAAATGATGATAATCGACTAGGAAGTGTTGGTCGAATAAATTATAATTCTGAAGCAAAAGTTATAGAAGGAGAACTTACCTTTAAAAGTCCATACTTATTTAAGGGGTATTACAAGGATATAGAGGGTACAAAACAAGCCTTTGATGGCGAATGGTTTTTGACCGGCGATTTAGGATATATTGAAGATAATTATGTATTTATTACTGGAAGAAAAAAGAATTTGATTGTACTTCCCAATGGAAAAAAAGTCAGCCCAGAAGAACTTGAAATAGAATTGGTAGAAATTCAGGAAATTAAAGAGGTCGTAGTTTGTGAGCAAAATGGAAAACTTACAGCTAAAGTCTATACAGAAGATGATGAAGAAATAGTTCGTAAAAAAATAAATGAAATAAATAAGAATTTATCTTCATATAAGCAAATTGAAAATGTAGTTTTTTATACTGAGGAATTTCCCAAAACAGCCAGCAAAAAAATTAAAAGAGGAGAAGTTTAATATGCTTACCGAAGTTATAGAGATTATTAAAGAAACATTTTCGCCACTGATTGAAGTTACAGGAGACACAGCTATAAAAAATGATTTACAGTTGGATTCATTCGAAATTGTAAATCTCATATGTTTATTGGAAAATAGGTATAAAATTGAGATTAGTGATATGGATGTATCTTCTTTGGTAACAGTGAATGATATTTGTAACTATATTACTAATAAATAATCAGATGTTACTTAAAAACAAGAACCCCCTAGGCTTATAAAGCATAGGGGGCTTTTATCACATTCATTTTCTGTAGTTTAACTTCTTACTGGCAGAGATTGTTAAGAAATTTTAAGCTCTTATCTAATAATTCTTGGGTAACATTATTATCCTCAAACCTGTCAAAATCATGCTCATCTGATGCAACCAGAAATAATTCTGAATTAGGAAATGATTCATGAATGGATTTTGACTCTTGACATGGAACATCTGGATCATTAAAACTATGTGTTAGAAAGATAGGAGGATATTTCTTTTGGTCAACTCCTACTCTTAAAGAGTAATTCAGCAATAAGTATTTAATGGCTTGATTATACATTAGTGAAAGCCAATTGCTAGTTTGACGAGCATATACATATAGGGCATAACGATTATTTATAGATTCACCTTCTTTGTTCAATATATTATTTACTACTGTCTCATCTACTTTAGGTAGCTTATTATAATGTTCGTTTGGAATATCTGCCCAACTATCTTCCATAAAACCATATCCATAATAGGATAAAACTCCAAGTGGATTTTCTCTATAATTTTCCTTTGCTGCTAATAAAGAAAGATAAGCACCAGCAGACCTACCCCACAAGAAATATGGTAATTCACTTTCAAATAGACTAAGCCTACTGTCAAGGTACCAATTTATACTTGAAATAACATCTGATACAATTTCAGGTAATTTATATTTAGGTGCTAATTTGTAGTCAAAGGCTAGAATTGCATAGTTATTTTCACAGAACTTTTCAATATGTGCTTTAGGTAAATCCTCCCTGTCTCCATATAATAATCCCCCACCATGAAAATACAATATAACTGCCTTGGTTTGCATCATATTGTTTTTATAAAGAGTGGCATAATGATTTAAAGTTTCTAAATTAATTTTATTTATTGTATTATTTTTCATAAGCTTACCATCCTATATATAGTATCTATTTTAATTATAAATAGATACTTTTTTTCTTTCATTGTACAATCTTGACAAAAACCATAAGTTTATTTATCCATAATGGACATAGATGTTATGGGATTAATTATATAAGATTATCTTGAAGGACAAAAGATACAAACAAGAAAGGATGATAAGTTTAAATGACTATAAGCACGAATGAAATTAAAGATATTATGAATGCGCTTTCATCTTTTGGTTTAGTTGAAAGTGGTGGAGTTACAAGACTTTTGTATACTAAAGAGTGGTTAGAAGCTCAAAACTCATTAAAAGAGAAATTTGAAAGCATTGGAATGAAAGCTGAATTTGATACTGTTGGAAACCTCTTTGGTCGAGTAGAAGGAACAGATAATACGGAAGATACCATAGCTACTGGTTCTCACGTAGATACAGTTGTTAATGGTGGAAAGCTTGATGGAGCTTTGGGTATATTCGGAGGTTTTTTAGCAACTAAATATCTATTAGAAACTTACGGAAAGCCTAAGAAAAACATTGAGATAATATCAATGGCTGAGGAAGAGGGCAGTAGATTTCCTTATGTATTCTGGGGGAGTAAAAATCTATTAGGTTTAGCAAATAAAGAAGACGTAATTGATATAGTTGATCAAAATGGTATTAAATTTGTAGATGCTATGCACGAATGTGGTTTCGATTTTAAATCAGATAATAAATCATCCTTATCTCATGTAAAAAACTTTGTTGAGCTTCATATAGAACAAGGAAATGCATTAGAAATGGAAGAAAAATCTGTAGGTATTATCACTAGTATTGTTGGCCAAAGAAGATACAACATAACTTTAAAAGGAGAAGCTAACCATGCAGGGACTACTCTTATGGAATATCGTAGAGATGTTATGCAAGTGTTTGCCCAAATTGTAACAGAATCGATAAACAAGGCTAAAAAAGAAGGAAATCCACTTGTATTGACATTTGGAAAGATCAATGTAAAACCAAATACAGTAAATGTAGTTCCGGGTTATGCAGAATTTACCATGGACTGTAGGCATACTGATAGTCAATTTTTAAAGGATTTCACCGCTATTATCGAAGAAGATATGAAACGTATTGCTAAAGAAGCAAATGTTGAGATAGAAATCGATAGATGGATGGATGAAGAACCAGTGCCTATGAGTAAAGAAATAATAGGTGTAATAGAACAAGCATGTAAAGATAAAAACTTGAATTATAAATTAATGCATAGTGGTGCAGGGCATGATTCTCAAATTATAGCACCAAGAATAGCAACAGGAATGATTTTTGTTCCAAGTGTAAAAGGTATAAGCCATAATCCAAAAGAGTTTACTGAACTTGAGGATTTGAAACAAGGCATAGAAGCATTGGCAGAAGCAATTTATAAGTTAGCTTACTAATACTGATAAGGGGATATGATCATGAAAGAAAAGCAAAGTATTGAATTACCAAAGGATTATTGGAAGACCATTGTATTTACATTTTGTTTAGGTTGGGTTGTTATTTGGATTTATAGAGCTATGTTATCTCCAATTTATTCAGAGATTCAAGGAACTATAGGTACACAAACAAACGCAGCCATGGGTTTAATTGCTAGTTGTTACTTCTTTGGATACACATCTATGCAAATTCCATCAGGATTTTTAGTTGATAGATTTGGACAGAAGAAGATATTGATTCCAGGATTTATCATTTTTGCATTAGGCGCATTTTCAATATCACAAGCATCAACTTTAACCATGATTTATATAGGTAGTGTATTAGCTGGTGTTGGTTGTGGTACTTATTATGGAGCAGCATTCTCATTAACTGCACAACACGTACCAGCAGAGAAAAAAGGTTTATCTACAGCTATAGTAAATAGTGGCTCAGCATTAGGTATGATCATTGGTATGACAGGTTCAAGTTATGTAGTAAAGACTTTAGGATTACCATGGCAAACTATGGTTATAATTTCAGCATCATTAATAGCTTTCATGGTAGTATGGTTTGCATTAGCAATTAAAAATACAGATGTAGTTAGAAAAGCTAAAGTAGAAGAAGTAAAAGTAGGAAAAGAAGATGGTAAAAAAGCTTCATTATTCAGTCCTAAGATGATTTCTTGTTATATTTTATACTTCACAACTTGTTACTCATATTACTTGATAGTAACTTGGTTGCCAAAGTTCCTAGAATCTGAAAGAGGGATTACAGGTGGAATGATAGGTATAATAGCGTCAATGATTTCAGTAACAGCAGTTCCTGGAGCATTATATTTCGCACATAAGTCAGATAAAAGAAGAGATCAAAAGGCTAAGATAATTATTGGCTTAGAGTTAGCGGCATTTGCTCTTATAGCATCATCAATGTTAGTTCCAAATGCATCTTTACTAGCTGGTATTCTTCTTGCATATGGTTTCTTAGGTAAAATGGCAGTTGACCCAGTATTGATTTCCTATATATCAGATACTGCTGATAAAAAACAACTTGCTACAACATTAGGAATGTTCAACTTCTTTGGTATGTCATCATCAATAGTAGCACCTGCGTTTACAGGTTATATAATGGATAAAACAGGTTCAGGTGAATTAGGTTTCTATATTGGTGCAGGATTATTACTTATAGGAACAATAATATTCATAGTTACTAATAATAAGAGTTTAGTGGCAAAACAAGCTTAATTAATTAGACATAAGAAGCAATTGCCAGGCGATTGCTTCTATTTCTTAAGAATATATGAGGAGGATTATAAATGAGTTATTTAAATGGAGTTATGGGATATAGAGATGGTATATTAAAAAACAGATCAATAATAAAGAAAAATAATTACGCATTGATTGAACCAGATGGTCTTGTAAAAAGTGCAATTTTAGGATTTGAAAACTGTGATGTTACTATCCTTTCTTCACCTAAAATAGGTGCCAGTTTTGTAGATTATTTAGTGACAGTTAATAAAGAAGGAAAGAATCATTTAGGTTTTGGCGGAGATGATATAGAAGTATTCTTCTATATACTAGAAGGAAATGTCAAGGTATGGAATGATGATAAGTCAGAAGAAATAACTGATGGTGGTTATATATTTAGTCCAGCCGGTAAAAAATTATATTTTGAAAACATTGGTGACAAGCCAGCAAAGGCTTTCTTATACAAGAGACTTTATGACAAGCTTGAAGGCTATGAAGCTCATACAGTAATTGGAAACTCAAATGAATTAGAAGAAATAGAATATGAAGGAATGAAAGATGTTATAATTAAAAACTTCCTTCCTGCAACTGATAACTTTGGATTTGATATGAACTTCCATATCTTATCATTTAAACCTGGTGCAAGCCATGGATATGTTGAGTCACATTTTGTTGAGCATGGTGCATATATTTACTCAGGACAAGGAATGTACAACTTGGATAATGAATGGGTACCAGTACAAAAGGGAGATTATATATTTATGAGTGCCTACTCTTTGCAAGGTGCTTATGGAGTAGGTAGAGATGAAGACTTTGCATATATCTATTCAAAAGATTGCAATAGAGATGCAAGTCTATAGGAGGACAAGAGATGAAGGTTAAAGCAGAAGATTTAAAACAATTAATGAAGAATAAATTTGTGAAGGCAGGTTTATCAGAAGAACATTCAGATAAAGTAGCAGAAGTATTGACATGGGCAGATTCTAGAGGAATTCATTCTCATGGTGCTGTTCGTGTAGAATACTATTCAGAAAGAATTGCTAAGGGTGGAATAAATACTAAACCTAACTTTAAATTTGATAAAACTGGTCCCGCAAGTGGAATGTATCATGGAGACAACGGAAATGGTTTTGTAGCTGCATATAATGCAATGGAAGAAGCTATAAAGATGGCAAAGGAATCAGGTATAGCAGTAGTTGGAATTAAAAACATCTCTCATAGTGGAAGTCTAGGATACTATGTAGAAATGGCTGCAAAGAATGATTTAGTAGCAATATCCGTATGTCAATCAGATCCAATGGCGGTACCATTTGGTGGTAGCGAACCATATTATGGTACACATCCAATAGCATTTGGTGCTCCTACAGCTGACGAAAGAAGGGTTATTTTTGATATGGCAACAACTGTACAGTCTTGGGGGAAGGTTCTATTTGCACGTTCTAAGAAGGAGCCAATTCCAGCTGATTGGGCTGTAGATGAAAATGGAGATCCAACTACAGATTCAACCAAGGTAAATGCTCTCTTACCAATTTCAGGAGCAAAGGGTTATGGCTTAATGATGATGGTAGATGTACTATCAGGTGTAATGTTAGGAGTTCCATTTGGTAAACATGTATCTTCAATGTATGATGATCTTTCAAAGGGTAGAGACCTAGGTCAACTACACATAGTAATCGATCCATCTAGATTTATAGATATTAATGTATTTAAAGAAAATATGTCTCAAGTATTGAATGAGTTAAGTGAAGTAAAACCTGCGCCAGGATATGATAAAGTTTATTATCCAGGTGAACGTGGATTGTTGAGAAAAGAAAAGTACGAAAATACTGGTGGTATAGAAATAGTTGATGATATTTACAAATATTTAATAAGCGATGACATTCATTACAATAGATACGACCATAAAAATAAGTTTGCTGAATAGGAAGGGGTTTAAATATGTTAAGAACCTTAGTTAAAAAAGGTAGTTATCAGGATTCCGTAGTACTGATGTTATTGACAAATAAAATATCTTCTATGGATGGAGTAAATAAGGTATCCATAATGATGGGAACTCCAGCAAATAAGGATATTTTCAAAGCAGGAGGAATGGAAACTTCTGAACTTATGGCTGCAACATCAAATGACATGGTAATGGTAATAGATTCTGATTTAGATAATATAGAAGAAATAGTAGCAAAAGAGACAGATGAGTTTTTAAACAATCAATCTGCAAAAGCAAAAACTAGTAAAGAAGATACAACAGTAAAGTCCTGGGAACAGGCTACAAATCAATTGCCAGATGCAAATTTAGCTGTAATATCAATCGCAGGAGCATATGCAGCTATGGAAGCTGACAGAGCATTAGATGAAAATCTAAATGTATTTATGTTCAGTGATAATGTATCTTTAGAAGATGAAGTTCGTCTAAAGGAAAAAGCCCATGAAAAAGGATTGTTAGTCATGGGTCCAGACTGTGGTACAGGTATTATCCATGGTGTTCCTGTAGCATTTGCAAACTATGTTGATAAAGGTAAAATTGGTATAGTTGGAGCTTCAGGTACAGGTATTCAAGAATTGACAACAATCATTGATAGACTTGGAGAAGGAGTTTCAAATGCAATAGGTACTGGCGGTAGGGACTTAAATGCAGCTGTAGGTGGAATTACTATGCTTGATGCCATCAATGCATTAGAACAA
>CAYZZR010000013.1:9446-22763 GCA_964482775.1 uncultured Tissierella sp.
GTAGAAGTTATGATTATAGTATCAAAACCACCTGCAAAACAAGTAAGAGATAAGATTGTAAAGAGACTAGAAGGAATTGAAAAACCTGTTGTTACATTGTTCTTAGGTGAAAAACCTGAAACACATGAGAAGGGTTTCTATCATGCTTATACCTTAGATGAAGCAGCAAGAATAGCAGTAAAACTTGTAAGAAATGAAGAAATTGAAATAGATAATACTCTTATTGAACATGATGATAAGTTTGTAAAAGAAGACAATAAGACTATCAAAGCATATTACTCAGGTGGAACATTAGCATACGAAGCAGCTATCCTTTTAAAAGATACTCTAAAATTATCTGCTGGTTCTGATGTAAAGGATTTTATCCTAAATGCACAAGGTCATGAAGTAATAGACTTAGGAGATGACAAGTATACCCAAGGTAAACCACATCCTATGATTGATGCATCAACAAGAATTGAGTATATGAAAGAAGCAGCAAATGACAAATCCACAGGAGTTATCCTATTTGACTTGGTACTAGGCTATGGATCTCATGAAAATATGGCTGAAGAATTGTCTAAGGGTATTAAGGTATTACAGGATAAAGCAAAAGAAGAAGAGAGAAAACTTTTCTTTGTAACAACTATATGTGGAACTAAGAAAGATAGACAAGGATTTGATTCTCAAAAGAAACAAATGGAGGATCTTGGTGTTATAGTTTGTGATAGCAATAAAATTGCAGTAGAGATGGCAATGTATCTAGTTGGCTATAAGTATGAAGAATTAGAAAAAGAAATTCTACCAAGGAAAGTTAGGAAGGTTACTACACCAGAGGTATCTGAGAAAGTTAAAGAATTAATAGAAAATAAACCTAGAGTTATTAATATCGGATTAAAGAGCTTTGCTGATGTGTTAGAAAGCTTTGATTGTGAAGTTGTTCAATATAATTGGACACCACCTGCAGGCGGAGATATTAAGCTAATAAAAGCTTTACAATTTCTTAGAGGCTATGGATTAAAGTAAAGGAGAATTTTAATGATATATAAAACTATAGATGAAGCAAATCAAGCTGTAATTCAGAAAATCGTTGCTGCTGTACCAGTACTTTTAGATGTTGTTCCAGCGCATACAGTTATTAAGGAATTACAAGATAAGAAGGTTTTATTGCATGCTGGACCTCCAATGGTATGGGAGAATATGACTAGCCCAATGCAAGGTTCTTGTATAGGTGCAGCTCTATTTGAAGGTTGGGCAAAGGATGAAGATGAAGCACGTGAACTTCTATCATCAGGTGGAGTAGACTTTATACCTTGTCACCATGTAAATGCAGTTGGCCCAATGGGTGGTATAACATCTGCAAACATGCCTGTATTTGTAGCTAAAAATGTTACAGACGGAAACTTCGCATATTGTACAATGAATGAAGGTATTGGTCAGGTTCTAAGATTTGGAGCATACTCACAAGAAGTAGTTAATAGATTAATTTGGATGCGAGACGTACTTGGCCCTGTTCTTGGAAAGGCACTTCGAACTTTTGAAGGTGGATTAAGTGTAAACCCAATGATCGCAAAGGCGATTGCAATGGGAGATGAATTCCATCAAAGAAATATTGCAGCTTCCCTTGTATTCTTAAAGGAAGTAACTCCAGTGATTTTATCACTAGATATTGATGAAAATGAAAGAAAAGAAGTAATCAAATTCTTGGCTGATACAGATCAATTCTTCCTAAATATCATGATGGCTTGTTCTAAAGCTATAATGGATGGAGCTAGGATGATTGAGCAAGGTACTGTAGTTACAGCTATGTGTAGAAATGGAGAGAACTTTGGTATCCGTATAAGCGGTATGGGTGATGAATGGTTTACAGCTCCTGTAAATACACCTCAAGGCTTATACTTTACAGGCTATGATAGTGATGATGCCAGCCCAGATATGGGAGATAGTGCTATCACTGAGACTGTAGGAGTAGGCGGAATGGCCATGATCGCAGCACCTGCTGTAACAAGATTTGTTGGTTCTGGTGGATTTGACGATGCTCTCAATACAAGCAATGAAATGGCAGAGATATGTATAGGACATAATCCAAATTTCATAATCCCAACATGGTCTTTCAAGGGAGCATGTTTAGGAATTGATGCAAGAAAGGTAGTTGAGAAGGGCATAACACCTGTAATCAACACTGGTATTGCACATAAAATAGCTGGATTTGGACAAATAGGTGCAGGAACAGTCCACCCACCAATTGAATGTTTCCAAAAAGCAATATTAGCATATGCTAAGAAATTAGGATTTAAAGAAGACTAATAATGGAGGAGGGGATAGTGTGAAGAAGTTAATGAAGGCAAGAAAAGTTTCTAAGCAATTACTTGAGCTACTATCCCCTAAATCTTATGAAATCCATAGTAGATTTAATCATGGATTTAATCTAAAGCTAGATGACAAACTTTCTTTTATTGGAGTTGGAAACATTAATATGCCACCTCTAGGAGTGGTATTGGAGCATGGTGTGGACAACGATTTCATAGATCTTAGTGATGATAAAATCTATTGGGATCATAAATTAAAAAAATTGGAATCAAATGAAATTATAATTGATTTAAGTAAAGCAGACATAAATGACAATAGATTAATGTGTAAACCAGAAAGCATACCCTTAGATAATCTAGGGATGATGTTAGAATTTGTAGATTATAATATAATGACAGGATTTGGACATACAATTGGTGACTTATATAGCTTAGAGATGGAATTTATAAGAGATCTATGTTCCAAATTTAATAACCTCAACCCTTTAGATGTAGAAAAAACCTTAAGATTATGGATTGGAAGAGGTATGGGCTTAACTCCTTCAGGAGATGATTTTTTACAAGGTCTTTTATTTACAAATGAGATAGTTCCAATATTAGGTCATGTATTTAATGAGGAATTAAAGAAGTTAATTTCTCTAGGTGGGCTTACAACTGATATTAGTATCAATTATTATAGATGTGCTTTTTCTAAGATGTACTCTAGTACATTAATAGAACTTTATGACACTATTGAATCAGGCAATCCTAAGGAGATGAGAAGGTGTATCTACGAACTATTGGAACTGGGAAATACATCTGGTGCAGATATTCTATCAGGAATATTAACTGGAATTAGTTTTTTACTAAATATTTAAAAAATAAATAAACTCTCTATTAAGATGGAGGTAACAAATGAAAACAAAAAAACTTTCAATGATAAAACAGATTTTATTAGCCATGATTGTAGGAATGCTAACTGGGTTGATACTCGGAGAGAGGGCAGCCAGCTTCAAAATAGTCGGTGATATATTTTTAAGATTGATTCAAATGTCAGTTGTAATCCTTATTATGGGTGCTGTAATTGAGGCTGTAGGCAACTTAGATACAAGGGATCTTGGAAAACTAGGTTTCAAGATGTTATTTTGGTTTATGGTATTTACTATTATAGCTGGAATCATAGGTATAGGTTTAGCTACCTTATTAAAACCAGGGTTAGGAGTTGCTATTAAAGCTAGTGAGGCTATAATAGAACAACCAGTGCAAGATTTAGGCAAATTAATTGTAGACTTCTTCCCAACAAATATAATCAACTCTATGGCAAGTGGAAATATGATTCAGGTAATTGTATTTGCTGTATTATTTGGTGTTACCTTAAGCAGCCTTCGTGAAAAAAATATTAGCAACAAAATTCTAGAATGGGTCAAGGATCTAAATGTAGTAATAATAAATATGATTAGTAAGATTATGGTGATTGCTCCTTTTGGTATAGGTGCCCTATTGGCATATACTACTGGAACCATTGGAATCTCAGTAGTACTACCTTTGGTCAAATTCCTACTCATATTTGGACTTGGGACTATTATACATCTTACAATTAGCATTATCTTTACTGCTATATATTGTAAGGCAAATCCTTTTAGTATAGCTAGAAAACTAAGCAATATGACAATAATGGCCTTTACTACAACATCATCAGCGGTTACATTACCTATAAAGATGAAGGATAGTGAGGAAAAGCTAGGTGTCAGCAAAAGGATTTCAAATCTTGTAAATCCATTGGCAATGACTTTGAATAGTAATGGATTAGCTATGTTCTTATCTATAGCTTGTATAACTGTTGCACAAATATACAATGTAGAAATGGATTTAGCAACCATGATTAAGGTAGTTACATTGTCTTCCTTAGCATGCTTAGGTACTGTTGTAGTGCCTGGAGGTGGATTAGTAGCCTTAGCTATAGTTATACCAAGTGTAGGGCTTCCTCTAGAAGGCATAGTTCTTCTATCTGGAATAGATTGGTTCTCAGGTATGTTTAGAACAGTTCTAAATGTAGATGTAGATGCTTTAATTTCTATGATTATTGCTAAGGATGCAAATGAATTAGACTATAATATATTAAACAACAAAAATAATTAAAGAAACTTGGAGGAATTTTTGTGAACAATAAGAAACGTATAGTAATAGCCCTAGGTGGTAATGCTCTAGGAAATAATCTTGAAGAACAAAAAATAGCGGTTAAGACAACTGCAACAGCTATTGTTGACTTAATAGAAGAAGGCTGTGAGGTAGTAATAGCTCATGGAAATGGACCGCAAGTTGGTATGATACACAACGCTATGTCTAGTGTGGGTAATATTCCTCTATATGTTAGTGGAGCTATGAGCCAAACCTATATTGGATTTGATTTAGAGAATGCACTAAGACAAGAGCTATTAAATAGAAAAATTACAAATATGCCAGTAGCTACTATCATGACTCAAATAGTAGTTGATAAAGAAGATAAATCATTTGATAACCCAACTAAACCTATAGGTAGATTCATGTCCTTAGAAGAAGCTAATGAAGTTAAAGAATCTAATGGATGGGATATTGTAGAGGACTCAGGAAGAGGATATAGAAGAGTAGTCCCATCACCATCACCAATGAAGATAGTTGAAATTGATTCTATTAAAGCTTTGGTAGAAGGTGGTCAATTGGTAATTTCCTGTGGTGGTGGAGGTATACCAGTAATTCAAGAAGAAAACACTTTAAATGGAATAGATGCTGTAATAGATAAGGATTGGGCTAGTTGTCTATTAGCCAAAGAGTTAAATGCTGATTATTTAATAATTTTAACAGCAGTAGAAAAGGTAGCCATAAACTTTGGCAAGGAAAATGAGTTATGGTTAGCAGATTTAAGTATTGATCAAGCTAAAGAGTACATGGAAGAAGGTCATTTTGCACCAGGGTCTATGTTGCCAAAGGTATTAGCTGCAGTTGACTTCGCAAGCTCTAAGGAAGGCAGATCTGCATTGATTACAAAACTTGAAAAAGCTAAAGAAGGAATTAAAGGAGAAACAGGAACTAGAATTCACATCTAGGCCTACAATCATACTAAAAAGGTAGATTTCACAATAGGCTGTGATTATCTACCTTTTATTTGATTAATCCACAAAAGTATATTAAGATAATACTAGTTAGTAAAGTTGGTAAAGATAGTTCTAATACAGTAAGGAACGGTGGATAAATAAGATGACTATTGAAGAATTATTAAAAATTGAAAGTTTTAAAAAGTTCAAAGTAATAAATAGAAATGCAGATTTAAGTAGAAAGATAGTTACTGTTGAATCATCTGAAACACCTGATGTTGCAAAATACCTTACTCCTAATGCATTACTTATAACTACTGCTATGTCTTATCAAGAAAATCAGGAAGATTTAGTAAATTTAATTAGAAACTTAAACAATCTCCCATGTGCTGGACTTGCAATAAAACTTGGTAGATTTATTGAAAAACTAGATGAAAATGTTATCAAAATAGCTGATGAACTAGGATTTCCCTTATTACAAATCCCTATAGATTCAACATTAGGACAAGTCTACCATGAACTACTATCTTACTTATGGAACAATCAAAATGAGGAATTGTTATCGGCTTTAAATACACAAAAGAAATTTTCAAATCTTGTAATACAAGGTGCATCAGTAACCAGTATGCTCAACAACTTAGGTCATGTTTTAAAAAAACCTGTTTCATTAATGAATCCTTTTGGAGAAATTATCAGTAGCAATTCTACATGTACTAAGTCACAAATAGCTTTAGCTGAAAAGACTTTTCATGAAAATGAATTGTATAACTGGAGTAGTAGTGAGTCTACATCCATAAGAATAGATCAAGTTAAGAATCT
Organism: uncultured Tissierella sp.; assembly: GCA_964482775.1. Classification (GTDB taxonomy): domain Bacteria; phylum Bacillota; class Clostridia; order Tissierellales; family Tissierellaceae; genus Tissierella_B. The sequence continues at coordinate 15,604 of CAYZZR010000013.1, forward strand.
TTTGGTATATCCTATAAAAAATTTAGGACAAAATTATTATTATCTCTTCATTTATGAAAATAAAAACAAGGTTGTTGCTTTATCTGAAATGGTTATTGAGCAAGTTATACTTATATTTCGACTTCTTATGAATAACAGTTTATATATACAAGGCAACAAGCTAAAGGGTAAGGAAGAATTTCTTAGTATTCTCGTTAATAGAAACAAAGAGGAATCCTGGAGAAACCACCAGTTAATGGATATAGGGGAGAAATTTGGTTTAAATGATGCAGAGAATTATACAGTAATACTAGGTACTCTAGAAAAATTTGTAGATGATAAGTTTAACTATAATGTTTTTTCCAATAAGGAACAGCATTATGTATTGATATATGATTGGCTTGATAAAGAACTAAATAAAATATTTAATGGTAAAGTTATTTTATTTCCAGATTCATCATATTTTAGATATGTAATACTAGTGCAAGGTAATATTCTCAATATAAGAGAAGTGTTATTAAATTTCCATGAGATGTTATTAAAAATATTTAAAATAGAGTTAATTTTCTCTTATGGAAATAGTATGGTGGATATTAGTTCCGTTAAACACTCATACAAAGAAGCAATTGAGAGTTATAGATATGGAGAGGGAGAAGGAAATATTGAATTCATAAAATACTATAGACCGAAAAATGCTTCTGATTTGTTAAAATCCGTATCTGATGAACAAATATATGGGTATTGCCATTATATATTAAAAGAATTAGCTTATGACAAAGATGAAATGATGGTCGAACTACGTAAGACTTTACAAGTGTATTTAGAGTGCAGAAATAGTGTTACTGCTACAGCAAGGCGGATGTTTTTGCATAGAAATACAATAAAATATAGGATAAAAAAGTGTGAAGAAATTTTAGCTAATGATTTATCGGATTCAGATTACTGTTTTCAACTACAACTTGGACTAATATTATTAGAAAATCAGCAAAATTAATCCTATTCGTAATAAAAAAGGCGCCTTAGGCGCCTAATTATGTTCCTTTAATAGCTTATTCTTAATAGTCCATAAATCTAGGGACAAATCCACTATAAACTCATGTGGTTTTTCAAATCTTTTGACCTCATCCCACAATAAATCTATTTGATCCTTGCAATATTGCTTAATCTCATGGATGTCCGGGCTTTGATATACACTTAAACCCTTATCAAATATTTTAACCAATAGCTTTCTTGAATAAAAATTCTCGACAGTTTTTCTTTTCCATGTAAATAAGGGATGGAAAATTTCATAGCTCTCTTCATCATTGATAACTTCATCATGCAAGGTAACTACGTCAGCGATAGCTTTATTAGTTTCTTTATCGAAAAGTCTATGAATTTGCTTGAATCCAGGAGTAGTGATTTTACCTACATTTTCACTTATTTTAATTTTAGGTATTAGATTTCCATTATTTTCTACAGCTACTAGCTTGTAAACTCCGCCAAAAATTGGTTCACTTCTTGCAGTGATCAATCTTTCTCCAACTCCAAAAGAATCTACCTTAGCTCCTTGATTGATCAAGTCTCTTATAACATATTCATCTAAACTTGATGAAGCCACAATTGGACAATCAGAAAAACCAGCTTCATCCAACATAGCTCGAGCTTTCTTGGAAAGATATGCTATGTCACCACTATCAATCCTAATTCCCTTTGGTCTAAAGCCTGCTGGAACTACTATGTCATTAAAGCATTGAATTGCATGGGGTATTCCTTCTTTGATAGTATCATAGGTGTCAACCAGCAATACACAATTATCCGTATAGACCCTTGCATAAGCATTAAAGGCTTCCAATTCAGTATCATACATTTGAACCCAGCTATGTGCCATGGTTCCCAGTGCAGGAATATCATAATCTCTATCAACAATTGTATTTGCTGAGCCAATACAACCCCCAATATATGCTGCTCTAGCACCTAAAATAGCAGCTTCATAGCCTTGGGCTCTACGAGAGCCAAATTCCATAACGGTTCTCCCTCGTGCAGCTCGAACTATTCGATTTGATTTAGTAGCGATTAAGGATTGATGATTTATAGTCAATAGAACCATAGTTTCTATAAGTTGAGCTTGAATAACAGGCCCTCTAACTATAACTAAAGGCTCTTGAGGAAAAATCGGTGTTCCCTCTGGTATTGCCCAAACATCACAGACAAATTGAAAATTCCTTAGATATTCTAGGAACTCGTCACTAAAATATTTCTTACTCTTAAAATATTCTATATCTTCTTCACTAAACTTTAAGTTTTTAAGGTATTCGATAAGTTGCTCTACTCCTGCCATAATGGCAAAACCACCATCATCCGGTATGGCTCTAAAGTACATATCAAAATAAGCTATTTTTCCCCCAATTCCATTCTTAAGGTAACCATTAGCCATAGTAAATTCATAATAATCTGCAAGCATTGTAAGGTTACGCCTATCTTTCCAGTCTAGTTTATTCATTCTTTTTCTCCCTTGTTTAAGAATATTTAGCTTAATTATATCTTTATATATATAATAATACAAGAAGGCAAAAAATATTGAAGGGTAATTTTCTTTATCTTGGAAAATCACCCTTCATTTAAAATAGAACTGTGTACAGCTAGCCCAACATGACTCTTTTGGATCAATCACCTTTTCTGATACACTCCTTTTTAAATTACAGCTGGGTTATACTCTAACCTTGTAATTTAATTAGTTATTTAGTTGTCCTAACTTTACTACCTTTTCTTGCATCTACAAATCTTATAACATTTAAATCTACTTAATTTAATACCTTGATTCAAAATACTTTACTTTTAATTAAAACTAATTTGCTACTTTCTTAACTAAATTCTAAACCTAATAAACTACATTTACTTCTTTCTGCTTTAACAATACAAATTTTTTAAACTAAACAATGAAACTTTTGACTTAACAAAATCCTTTCATTTAATCTAAACACTTTACTTAAAACAAATTTGAAGCTGTTTACTTTGGTTTATTTTTAGTTGGGACCTAGCTGCAACAGTTCTATTTATTATCATTATATCTTATTTAATGCTTCTTTAAGGCATTTATGATGCTTTAGCCAAGCACCAAATTAATCTATAATGATTGTATCTATATTATACCCAGATATTTTAGTTTAAACACCTAAATCAAAAACTTTTTTCTTTTATATTAAATTCCTTGCATAGTTATATGAAGGACCAAGCTAAAACCCCTACAAAACAAGATTGTAGGGGTCATACTGTAAATTAGTTATTCAAAAGTTTTCTTCCTTTTTCAGTAATGCTCAACATCTTTATAGGAATGGTTTTACAGCTAGAAATTGAACAACCGCTACATTTGCTTTCACAGGTAGGAGAGCCCAAATCCTCATCTATATATCCCATTCTAATAAGTTGATCTACCAAAGCCTCTACCATTTCCTCTGTCATATCTAATTCTTTGCCAATTAAAGCTTTAGAATAAATTCTTGAATTATTTATTTCATATAAAACCTTTTTTAACATCTAATCACTCCTAAAATCCTAGAAAACTTCCTACTTGGTAAACTATTACGGAAATTACCCATGCTATAGCAAAGGTATATAGTGCCATAAATATTGCCATTTTTATAGAATTGGTCTCCTTTTTCACAGTTGCTAAAGTTGCAGCACATGGAGTATATAACAAGGTCATTATCATAAAGGACAAGGCACTTAGAGGTGTGAATACACCCTGTATTGCAGTTACAAGAGCATCCCCTTCGCTAACACCAGCATAAACCATTCCTAAAACAGCTACTACACTTTCCTTGGCTGCTATACCTGCAAACAAGCTTACGGATGCTTGCCATGTTCCAAAGCCTGCAGGTGCAAATATGGGAGCTATAAGAGTTCCTATTCTACCAAGTAGACTTTCACTGCTATAAGGTTCGACCCCTAATGGGAAAATGGATAGTATCCACAATAATGTAACCACTGCAAATATAATTGTCCCTGCTCTCTTAAGGAATTCCCATACCTTATCCCACATATCTCTGGCTACACTTCTCATAGAAGGTAATCTATAGGTTGGTAGCTCCATAATAAAGTGAGAGGATTCACCTTTAAATAAGGTTTTGCTAAATATCTTACCCATTATCAAGGCAATGAGTATTCCTAATGCATATAGAGCAAATAAAACTAATCCACCATTGCTAGAAAAGAAGGCAGCAATAAATACTAAATAAATAGGTATTCTTGCTCCACAAGACATAAAAGGATTTATAAGTAAGGCTATCATTCTATCCTTTTTATTCTCTAAAGTACGTGTTGCCATGATACCTGGTACGTTACAACCAAATCCAACTATCATAGAAATAAATGTCTTTCCATGTAATCCTAAAGCTCTCATCAGTCCATCCATAACATAAGCCGCTCTTGCCATATAACCAGTGTCCTCAAGTATACCTAAAAAGAAGTACAATACCATAATTAGAGGAACGAATACAACAACAGCACCAACACCACCGATGAAACCTTCAATAATAAAGGAAACAAGCAAGTCCGGAGCATTTATTTTGATTAGCAAATTCTCTACAAATCCAGCTAGAACTTCAACCCATCCTTCTACGTACCCACCAAGCATATCGGATCCAATTACAAAGGTAAGCTGAAAAACAGCATACATTATAAATGCAAATATTGGGATGCCTAAATATTTATTGGTAACAACCTTATCTATTTTATCTGTCAAGGTAAGCTTTGACTCCTTAGGTTTTTCGACACTCTTCTTTACAATATTTCCTATAAAATCGTATCTTCTATCAACTATCTCAAGCTCATAATCAGTAACCTTATCTCCAAGGGACCTAAGTCTTTGGTGAACAGATTTGTTATCCTTAATGTGTTCCAATATTTCCTTGTCGCCTTCAAGAACCTTTATGGCAATCCAATTACTGGGATATTCTATAGTCGATTCTCCTAACAATTCCTTGATTAAATTTATTTCCTTATCAAGGTTGTCACCATAGCTTATATGGTTACCATTAGGCATATCATCATCCATGATAGACACAGCCTTTGCTATCAAAGGCTCGATGCCTTTTCTCTTTGCAGCTATTGTTGCTATTACTGGAACTCCTAAGGACTTGGATAGGTGGTCTAAATCAATATCTATATTCTTCAACTTTGCTTCATCCATCATATTTAAAGCTATAATTACCTTCGTACCCATTTCAAGTAATTGAGTTGTTAAGTATAGATTTCTTTCTATATTTGTGGCATCTACGACGTTTATAACCACATCAGGATTTCCCTTTACTATATAGTTTCTAGCCACTACTTCATCCTCTGAATATGCTCCTAGGCTATATGTACCAGGTAAATCCACTATATTATACAAGGTACCCTTATATTTTAGTTTACCTTCTTTCTTTTCAACAGTAACACCTGGCCAGTTACCCACGTGTTGATTTGAACCAGTTAAGGCATTAAACAAAGTGGTTTTCCCACTGTTGGGATTCCCAACTAATGCAATTGTATTCATTTATATACTTCCTTTCTAGTTGATAAATATTATCAATGTATTCGAAAAAAATTAATTACCTTTGGATTATTATCTTACTTGCTAAGCCTCTACCCAAAGCTAATTTAGTTCCTGATAAGGTCAGTATAAGGGGACCGATATCATTCTTAACCATTTTTACTTGAGCTCCTCTATTTAAACCTAATTCAAATAATCTTTTTCTTACGTCCTGACATCCTGATATTTCTTTAACTCTACCAATATCATTTGGTTTTAATTCTACTAAAGCTATCTCTTCCATAGAAACTCCTTTCAAGCAAATCTTGGTGATAACCATTATCATTAATATATTATTACTTTTTGTATATAAAAGCAAGTAAAATTTTAAGTAAAAGTCTCATATATGTTGTCTTAGTTGAATATGATAATCATTTTTGGGCATATATAGTTTGAGAGGAAATAATTACTATCAAATGAGAAGGGTGAATAATAATGACTGATAAAATTTGTTTATTGAGAGAGAAATTACATTCATTATTGGATATTAAGCCTCCTATTGATGATGAGGTAGTTAGGCTAAGCCAAGAACTAGACAAATTAATTGTTGAATATAACCATAAAATAAAAAACTATACTATTATAATGCCTATTATTGATGAAGATAGTTGATTTTTTTGATACGTAGGTATATAATTAAATCAAAGGTCAAAGAAGGTCAGAAATACTCTATAATGGAGATGATTATATGGAATATAAGGATTATTATAAAATACTTGGAGTAGAAAAAAACTCTTCTCAAAATGAAATCAAAAAGGCATATAGAAATTTAGCCAAGAAATACCATCCCGACTTAAATCCCAATGATAATAAGGCTCAAGAAAAATTCAAGGAAGTAAACGAAGCCTATGAAGTATTGGGAGATGAAGAGAAAAAGAAGAAATATGATACATTTGGTTCTAGCTATGATTTTGCTGGAGGGCAGAACTTTGATCCCTCCCAATATGGATATAGCTATAGTACATCAAGCAATGGGGATTTTAGCGATTTCTTTTCTACAATCTTTGGTGGCACTGCTGGAGGCTCTAGAGGATTCAATATCAATGATTTATTTGGAGGAGCTAGAAACTCTGGATTTGGCAAGAGAAAAACAGAATCACAAGGTCAGAGCTTTGATACTGACTTAAGGCTTTCCTTGGAAGAATGTTTCAATGGGACAACAAAGGAAGTTATCCTAAACTATAATGGGGAAAAAAAGAATATATCAATAAAGGTTCCAAGAGGAATATTTCCCGGGAAAAAGTTGAAGGTTAAGGGAGAAAAATGGGGAATCAATGGAGATATTCTATTTAAGATTATTTTGATTGAGGACAAGAAGTATCTCCTAGATGGATTAAATATCATTACAAAGGTTGATTTGTTGCCTTGGGAAGCTGCTCTTGGCACAAAGGTTGTAGTCAATACCCTAAGTGGCAAGATAAAGGTGACTATACCTCAAGGGATGGCAGCTGGAAAGAGAATTAGAGTTCCAGGAAAAGGCTATAGGGATACAAAAGACAATATAGGAGATCTTTATGTCGAAGCCAACATAGTAAACCCTCCAAGCCTTTCAGATGAAGAGCAAAGGCTATATGAGGAGCTAAGTAAAGTTTCAAAATATAACCCTAGGTAACGGTGGATAGTGAACAAC
>CAYZZR010000014.1:0-22272 GCA_964482775.1 uncultured Tissierella sp.
TTAGATCAAAACAGCATGATTTTGACAACCATATTCAAGCAATAAATATGCTTTCTGTAACTAGTAACAATCATGAGAGTATAGTAAACTCTATGAAAAAATATGTAGAAGAACTAGAATTTGATATAGACATTAGAAAGCTTATTAAATTAGAAAATAAGGTCTTGGCAGGGTTTTTATATGAGAAGGCTATAAAAGCAAAGGATAAAAATATAGAATTTCAGATAGTAATAGAGGATTATGGATTTGAGACTAATCTTAGGGATTATGAATTAATAGAGGTTATTGGAAATTTGATAGACAATGCATTTGAAACAAATGTAGAAGAAAATCAGGTAAGGTTGATTTTAAAGAAGGAGAAGGACGAAAATGTTATTGAAGTAAAAAACAAACATCCATATCTTAGCAATGAAACTATATCTCAAATGTTTAAGCCAAGTTATTCAACAAAATCATATGATGGTCATGGTCTCGGATTACCGAATGTTAAAAAAATAACCAAGAAATACAATGGAATAATAGATGTTCAAAATGAAAATATAGGCGAAGCTAATTATGTGGTTTTTAGGGTTTTACTTAATTGAATATAGGTCCTTTAGAACTTCAGGGCATTCAGGTTCACCCCAGACTAGAACACAGTTAGTTTTTTCTATAAACAATGGTGCTATAGCAATTAAGAAAGTACAGATTAAATTAAGAGAAGGTCTTATCATACTTTTTATATTTTTCAAAAATATGCACTCCTTTTTTTATTAACAATTGAATTGACTGTAGCAATATTATCCATATCGATAAAGTAAGATATGGATTCTTTTCTGTCATCATATATATTATGTAATGAACAGAAATCACCACTAAGCCTAAAATCTTGAACTGCAACCTTTTAACATAAGAATAGCTTGGCCTATTTTTGCTAATGATTGGTGCTGTACAAAGCATTGTAATAAATGAAAAAATAAAGAAAAATGGTGCAAGAAAGTTTATGGAGATTTTATGATTTAAGATAATTGAAGTAATAAGAAAAAATCCAGTGAAAGTTAAGCAACCAGTATAAGTCTTGAAATGCAAGCCTCCAGTAAAGGGCCTTAAAGTTAATAAGACTAATACAGAATATGCATATTCTTTAAATAACCCTAAAAAAGAAAGTATCACTAGAAGTATTAGAATTTTAGATACGTCAGTAAATATGACGTCAACAGAATACTTTAGCTTTGCTTTATCTATATCAGACAGCTCAAACTCTCTTTCAAAGTAGTCTACTATACTGTTCATAAAAGGTACCCCCCAGCCCTATGATAATAATATCAAATTAGATTTGAATGTAAATACTTATTGTCTAAACGACATTTAAAGGTGCTTAAACAACAAAAAAAGCAGCCCTTGGCTGCTTTTAGTATCCATTTGATGATTTTAACATATTTATATTTCCATTGGGGTTAAATGGTGTGGTCATTACAAAAGTATCATTCTCCATATTGTATTCATATACATTTAAGGTAAGGCTAGCTGTTCTTGCACTATAGGTTGCTATATAGAATTCTTCTTCTATAGTATAAATATTGAATTTAATACTTCCAAGCTGTACATATTCGTCAATTAGAACATAATCTTTATCGTTATCATGTACTATAAAAAGCCAGTCTTGACCATCATCCCAAGCTATTTCACCATTGGAATCTCGTTGTGCTGCAGAGTACATTGCAAACTTCTCTTCATTGCCATCATTATCAAAATCAAAATCAAATTCGTCCAATACCGACAGATTATCAACATTTATCTTATGGCCGGGTTTTATTATAACCCTAGGATTTTCAAGTGGATCTTCCACAGGTGTTTCTACAATAGGTTCCTTTGGTGGATCATTTGATTTTATACAACCAAAGGATACTACTAATAAAGATACTACTATGAATAAGAGTATTATTTTTTTCAAAGATATCATCCTCCTGGTTAAATTTTAAACTATAATAAGAATTAAGTGGTTAAAAAAAGGTTACAATAAGTGTATATTAAAAAAAATGGGGTAAGAATCAATATGTCTAGGATACAAAGATAAAAAAGCTGAAATTTAGCTAAAGGAGGAATTATATGGGCTGTCATTGTGACGAGAATATTGGTTCAAATTGTATTGAAATAGTCCCTATTTTTAGCAATTTAACTAAAGAAGAGATGATGGAGATTGCCTATATTACATCAGATAGAACCTATGATAAGGGAGAGATAGTTTATTCTGCTGGTGACATGGGCGAGAAACTATTTGTTCTCCATAAGGGAAGAGTTAAAATTTCCCGTATCAGTGCAAATGGAAAAGAACAAGTTATAAGAGTGGTTGGACCAGGGGAGTTTATGGGGGAATTATCTCTATTTAGCCCAATGTTGCTAACAGAAAATGCAGAGGTTTTGGAAAAGTCAACCATGTGCATCATAGAAGGTGAAAAGCTCAAAACTCTAATAAAAAAATATCCCTCTATTGCATTTAAGGTAATGGAAGAGCTGAGCCAAAGATTAGAAAAGGCTGAAAATCTAATTGAAGATATCAATCTAAATACAGTTGAGACAAGATTGGCACAGGCTTTACTGAAAATGGCAGATGAAGAAAATGAAGTGGTTTTAAATATGACAAAGGGAGACTTTGCGTCTCAAATAGGTATGAGTCAAGAAACCCTCAGTAGAAAGCTCAGTAGTTTCCAGGATCAAGGCTTTATAAACCAGATTGGAAACAAGATTATTGTTTTGCTTGATAAGGAGGCTTTAGAAGAAATATGACGAGGCTAAGCCAGGTCATATTTCTCCTCTAATTTACTTAACATGTTTTCGTACTTTTCTTGGGTTCCAGAGGATAAAGCTTCTTGGTCTATTTTTCTTGATTCTTCCTCTACAAAGGCTTTAGCTGAATCACTGAGCATTCTTTCAGCGAATGTGTACATTGCAGTGTTTTCCTTTTCAATATGTCTATCTAGAAGATCAGCATAACAAATTGCGTTGGCTATAATATCAAGTCTAGCCTCATCATCGCCTTCTTTGAACTTGTTTACACCTTTTTCAAGGTTAGCCATGTATAAACGACCATTATCATGCTCAATATACATGCCCTTAATTGCACCTGATTTAGCTAACTTTTCTAGCTCTTTTTCCATGGTTACAAAGAGAATATCTTCTTCTTTACCATGATGAAGTTTATCGGTATAGGTTCTAACAAAATCTATGATCTTTGGGAAATCGTCGATGTCATATTGATCCTTTGTAAGTACTCTATAGCATATTTTTCTAATAACCTTAAGCATACGTCGAACATTTTCATGTTCTGCTACCATTATTTCAATTGCATTCAAAGTATCACCTCAAAATATTATTTTAATATATATTACCCTAAGAATAGAAATTATAACGAGGAAGGTGAAAATATTCTCCACCTCGTTGCAGCGGTGTGTAGAAACTGCAAGCAGTTTCTTCGATGCTTAAACATTTATAATTTGTAACTTTAACGAAGTAAGATACTAATACTGTTTATAATTGCAGAATAGGGTATATATAAATATATGCCAAAAAAATCTTAGGAGGTTTATCTATGAGCTATAAAATGACTGATAAGGTAACGTGGGTAGGCAAAATTGACTGGGAATTGAGAAGATTCCATGGCGATGAGTATTCAACTCATAAGGGTTCATCCTATAACTCTTATCTTATAAAAGATGAGAAAACAGTTTTAATCGATACAGTATGGAAACCATTTGACAAGGAATATGTTGAAAACTTGAAAAAAGAAATTGACCTAAATAAGATTGACTATATTATTGCTCAACATGGAGAAGTAGACCATAGCGGTTCACTTCCATTATTGATGAAGGAGATTCCAAATACTCCAATTTATTGTACTGCAAATGGAGCAAAAATACTTAAAGCACATTATCATGAAGACTGGAACTTTGTTGAAGTAAAAACAGGAGATAGCCTAAATATTGGAGAATCAACACTTACCTTTGTAGAAGCTAGAATGCTTCACTGGCCAGATAGTATGATGACATATATGAGTGGAGACAATATATTGTTTAGTAATGATGCATTTGGGCAACATTATGCTTCAGAGCTTATGTATAATGATTTAGTAGACCAAGGAGAATTATATCAAGAGGCTATAAAATATTACGCTAATATACTAACACCTTTTAGTGCATTAGTTATTAAAAAAATAGAAGAAGTACTTAGCTTTAATTTACCATTGAATATGATTGCAACATCCCATGGAGTTATTTGGAGAGACAATCCAGCCCAAATAGTTGAGAATTATATGAAATGGGCAAATGCATATCAAGAAAATCAAATTACTATAGTATATGATTCCATGTGGAATGCTACTAGAAGAATGGCAGAAGCCATAGCAGAAGGAATCAAATTAGTAGATAGTGAAGTTATTATCAAGTTATTTAACGCAGCTCATACTGATAAGAATGATATAATAACAGAGATATTTAAAGCAAAGGCAATAATGTTTGGATGTTCAACTGTTAACAAGGGTATAATGAATGCAACAGGTGGTCTACTAGACATGATTAAGGGTCTAGGCTTTAAACAAAAGAAAGCAGCTGCCTTTGGATCATATGGTTGGTCTGGTGAGTCAGTAAAGGTATTAGAAGATAAGTTAAATGAAGCAAAATTTGAATTAGTTCAAGAGGGCATCAGAGTTCTTTGGAATCCAGATGATACTGCAATGAATGAATGTAGAGAATTTGGAAAGAGCTTTGCAGAAAAACTTTAAGAAATTTACAAGGGCGAGATTTATTCATATCTCGCTTTTTTTGCCCAAAAGGTTAGTCAAATAGTAAACTAATAAGGTTGTAGAAGTGAAAATTAAACATTATAATATATGATGATGATGACTATATCAAAAGACTAATAATTGGAAGGATGGTATATATGGACTTTTCAGCATTAAGCCTCAAAATGCATGAGGAAAACAAAGGAAAGATTGAAGTAATATCCAAGGTGAAGGTTGAAACAAGAGATGACTTGAGCACAGCCTATACACCTGGAGTTGCAGAACCTTGCAGAAAAATTCATGAGGATAGAGAAAATGTGTATAAATATACTGCAAAAGGTAACTTGATAGCAGTTGTAACAGATGGAACTGCAGTGCTTGGATTAGGAGATATTGGACCCGAAGCTGCAATGCCTGTCATGGAAGGAAAGTCCATATTGTTCAAGGAATTTGGCGATGTAGATGCTATTCCCATTTGCTTAGATACTAAAAATGTAGATGAAATAGTAGAGACGGTAAAGAGAATTTCTCCAACTTTTGGTGGAATCAATCTTGAGGATATATCAGCACCAAGATGCTTTGAAATAGAGAAAAAACTAAAGGAAGAACTAAACATTCCAGTCTTTCATGATGATCAACATGGAACTGCAGTTGTTGTAAGTGCAGGTCTTATAAATGCTTTAAAGATTGTAGAAAAAAACATGGAAGATATTAGAATAGTTGTGAATGGCGGTGGAGCAGCTGGTGGAGCAATAGTGAAGATGCTCTTAAGCCTAGGGGTTAAAGATGTGATTATGTGTGATAGCAAGGGAATTATATATAAGGGAAATCCAAGCAACAATTGGTCTAAAGAAGAATTGGCGGGGATTACTAACAAATCAGGAAAAGTGGGAACACTTAAGGATGCTATTGAAAATACTGATGTATTTATAGGGGTTTCAGCAGGAAATGTAGTGACAGAGGATATGATAAGATCTATGAATAGGGATGCAATAGTATTTGCAATGGCAAACCCAATTCCTGAAATTTATCCTGATTTGGCAAAAAAGGCTGGAGCAAGAGTAGTTGGCTCAGGAAGGTCTGATTTCCCAAATCAGATTAACAATGTTGTGGCATTTCCAGGCATATTTAGAGGAGCATTGGATTCAAGAGCGAGTGATATAAATGATGAAATGAATATAGCTGCTGCATACGCCATAGCAAATATGGTATCTTGTGATGAGTTAAATGAGGATTTTGTTATTCCTGATGCCTTAAATAAAGATGTGGCAAAGGCTGTAGCAAAGGCTGTAGCAAAAGCTGCAAGGGAAACTGGTGTAGCAAGAGTGTAGGTATAAAAAATGCTGTCTTTTGAAGATAGCATTTTTTTATGCTCTAGCACAATCAAAATGATATATATGTTATAATAAATACATGATAAAAGGATTATTTGATATAAGAAAAGAGTGAATATATGGAGATAAACCAATTTTGTAAATATATAAGCAAACTAGCTGTTAAATCTTTAATCTATGAGGTATCTGCTACACCTAAGCCAGGACTTGTAGATAGAAATAATCCAGGAGCACATAGGGACATGGATTTTTTCACCTTTATTGATAGTAGTCTAGAACTAACTGATTACTTTTATGAGTGTACATATATAGGAAGCAATTTTTATAATGAGGATAAAACTATGCTACTTAAGGAGATTAGACCAAGAGGCATAAAAGCAGAAAATGATATGTTTTTGGCAACAAAGGGTGTCAACACCCATAAGGGATTGATTTTTTCAGTTGGGATTATTTGTGCTGCTGTAGGACATATTTTTAGGGAAAAGCCTAGTATATATATATCATCACAAGATATATGCAGTCTAGTTAAGATGATTAGCCAAGGTATCACTAGTGAGCTAGAGAATTTAGATGGTAAAGAGGAACTTACCTACGGGGAAAGGTTATTCATTAAGTATGGTTCAAAGGGCATTAGAGGTGAGGCAGAAACAGGCTTTAAAACAGTTACTGATCATTCCTTGCCAATCATGAAGACTTTAATGAAGGAAGAGTTACATATAAACGATGTTTTAGTTCAAGTACTTTTAAATCTTATGGCCACAACTGAAGATAGCAATATTCTAGGTAGGCATAATATGGAAACCTTGAGTTTTGTTAGAGACAAGGCAAAAACCGTACTAGAGCATGGTGGATATTTGACTTTGGCTGGGAAGTTATTGGTGGAAGATATGGATAAGAGCTTTATAAAAAAGAATATTAGTCCGGGGGGATCAGCAGATTTAATGGCCATTACTATAATGCTATATATGCTAGAAGAAGGTGATACATTTGAATAAGGAAGAATTTATATTAGAAATTCTAAATTCCAGAGAGGCAAGGGCAGATAAACAAGAAGATATATTAAGGCACTACCCTTATAGTCTGATCTCCTTTACCCTAAATACTCCGGGACTTGTTAAGGATAATGAGACCTATAGAAGAATTCATGAAATAGGAATAGATGAAATATTAAAGACCATTGAAAGCAATGGCTACAAGATAGAGTATATAGAAAAAACCAATAAAACTACTGGTTCAGAAGCTTTTTTCTCTACAGATATGGATTCTAAAGAATTAAAAATCTTAATGGTAGACATAGAAAACCATCATCCTCTTGGAAGAATCTTTGACATAGATGTCTTTGATAGAAAACATGATCAAATGACTAGAAGTGATTTAGGATTAGAATCAAGGAAATGCTTGATATGTTATAAGGATGCTAGACTTTGTATGCGAGAAAAAAATCATTCCTATGAGGATTTGATTTTAAAAATAGAGGAATTAAATAGGGATTTTAGGTGATAGATTGAATGGTAAGAGATATAACACATTGAACGATGAGCTATTGAATGTATTTGGAAGTAAGGTTATGAAATTATGCTTCGATGGAGGATTTACTTGTCCAAACCGAGATGGAAGCATAGGCAGAGAGGGCTGTATTTTTTGTAGTGAGGAAGGTTCGGGAGAATTTGCTGGGTCAAGTTTATTGTCTTTAAAGGATCAAGCTCAAGAACAAAAAAAGCTTTTATCCAGGAAATGGAAGGCAGACAAATATATTGCCTATTTTCAAAATTTTACCAATACATATGCAAAAGTAGAAAACCTAGAGAAGATCTATGAAGAGGCCCTATCCATAGATGGAGTAGTGGGACTAGCAATTGCAACAAGACCAGATTGTATAGATGATGATGTACTGGAATTGCTATCAAGACTTAATAGGAAAACCTTTATTTGGCTAGAGTTGGGCTTGCAAAGTATCCATGAATCTAGTTCAAGATTTATAAGAAGAGGATACCCCTTGTCAACCTATGATGATGCAGTAAGTAGACTTAAGAAAGAAAATATCAGAGTGGTAACTCACTTGATAGTAGGACTACCATTTGAGAATAAAGAAGATATATTGGAATCTGTAAAGTATGTTGCTCAAACAAATACCTGGGGAATCAAGCTACATTCATTGTATATTCAAGAGGGGACAGATCTCTATGAATATTTTTTAAATAATCCCTTTAGTTTGTTTACTAGGGAGGAATATATAGATATTATAATCCAAGCTCTTGGCTTGCTTCCAAAGGATATGGTCATACATAGGCTTACAGGTGATGGAAAAAAGGAGCTTTTATATCAACCAAAATGGAGCGCTGATAAGCTAAAGTTATTAAGCTTAATAGATAAGGAATTAAAGGATAAAAATTTATATCAGAGTTTTAATTTTAGATAAAGAAGGTGTATTATGACAATTTTGGCAGGCTTTGTTTTATCTTTTTTTATATTGATATTTGGGGTTTTGAAGGGGATCTGGATAGGCTATGGGCTTATTCTTAGCTTTTTGATTTTTTCTACTATATCATTTTGGATGAATAAATCCATTAAAAGGGTTAAAGATGACGCAATAATGGGTGGCAAGAGAGCCTTTGTGGTATTAAAAATGTTTGTATTAATAGGCCTTGTTACTGCCTCGTGGTACATATCAGGAACCATACCTTCTATTGTCTATTATTGTATGAAGCTTTTGAATCCACAGTTCTTTATAATATTTGCTTTTCTTTCCAGTGCCTTGGTATCATATATGCTAGGAACATCTACGGGTACAGGTAGCACAATAGGAGTAGTACTTATAGTTATGGCAAGAAGCGGAAATGTAAATCTAAATGTAGTTGGTGGTGCAATTTTGGCTGGTTGCTATGTAGGCGATAGAGCATCTCCTATGTCATCATGTACAAGCCTTCAAGCAAATCAAACAGATACAGAGCTTTATCCATTACTAAAAAAATTGAAGAAAACAAGTATAATCCCATTGATATTGACATCTGTTTTTTATATTATTCTTTCCTTTAGAAACCCATTAACAGTGGTTGGAAATAATATAATGATGGATTTGCAAAACAACTTTGAGATAAGCCTTATAGTTTTGTTGCCAGCAATTTTAATGTTGGTTTTAAGTCAATTTAAGTATGATGTAAAAAAATCCATGATGTTAAGCATCATATTAGGAATAATAGTGGCATTTTTCATTCAATCGGCTGCTCTTAAGGAGATAATTACTACTCTTATTTGGGGATTTAAGCTAGAAGCAAACAATCCCTTGGTTAGTATTTTAAAGGGTGGTGGCTTGTTTTCTATGCTTAAGGCAGGAATTGTAGTCTTCATATCCTGTGCAATGGCTGGTGTACTAGAAGGAATGAATATTTTTGAAAGAGTAAGTATCTTATTCAAAAACTATAGAACTAGAGTCAAGTTACTATTAGCAACAGCTATTACATCAGTTGCAACTGCTTCTTTTGGAGGAAATCAGTCAATTGCTATAGTAATGACTAGTCAGATAATGAAGAAGATCTATAAAGAAAATAAGGTTGATAAGTATGAGCTAGCCACTGATATATCCAACACCGCTGTTTTATTTGCTCCTATGATACCATGGAATATAGCAAATTTACTTATATCAACTACTTTGGATGTAAATGCAGTGACTATTGTTCCATATGCTTTTTACTTATATATTTCATTTATAGTCTATTTTTTAAAGGTTAAGAGGAAGGAAAAAAATAATTAACCATTAACCATTAGTCTTTGTCTCGCATAATATAATACGAGAACAAGAATTAATGAATGAAAGGTGGTTAATATGAGCGATTATTATGAAATAGAGCGAAGCTGTCCAAGTGGAAGCTTTGCATACACTATTAAATCAGGAGACACTCTTTTTAAATTAGCGATGACATATCGTACAACAGTAGAAGCAATTATGGCTATAAATCCTGGAATCAATCCCAACAATCTACAGATTGGTCAGGTAATCTGTATACCAGGTTCTGTAACACCTCCTCCAACTAGATGTCCAATGGGAACCTTCGCATATACAATTAGATCTGGAGATACTCTATATTTATTGGCCATAAGATATAACACAACAGTAGAAGCTATTATGAGGGTCAACCCAGGTATAGATCCAAATAATCTACAAATAGGTCAAGTAATCTGTATACCAGAAACTACACCTCCTCCAACTAGATGTCCTGTAGGTACTTTTTCATATACAATCAGATCTGGAGATACTCTATATTTATTAGCAATAAGATACAACACAACAGTTGAGGCAATAATGAGAGTAAACCCAGGTATTGATCCAAATAATTTACAAATAGGTCAAGTGATTTGTATACCAGAAACAACACCTCCACCACCAAGATGCCCAGTAGGCTCCTTTGAATATACAATCAAGGCTGGAGATACACTTTATATGTTAGCTATCACATATAACACAACAGTTCAAGCTATATTGGCTATAAACCCAGGATTGGATCCAAACAACCTTAGAGTAGGTCAAGTGATTTGTATACCAAGAAGTACAATGCCACCTACTTGTGATGGATTGTATTATGTAGTAAGACCAGGAGACACACTGTTTTCAATAGCAATGAGATATAATGTAACAGTTGCACAGTTAATAGAAGCTAATCCGGGAATAGATCCAAATAATCTTCAAGTAGGTCAACTAATTTGTATTCCCAAGGATAGCCCTCCGATAAGATGTCCGGGGGGGACCATATATGTAGTAAATTCAAGTGATTCCTTAAGCTCTATTCTAGTGAAATTTAATATTTCTGTAATGGATTTAATGGCAGGAAATCCTGATATTAATATCGACAGACTAAGAGTAGGTCAAGAGCTTTGTATATTGCCTCACACAGATAGAGGATGCCCTTGCCCCAAGGGAACTAAATCCTATGTAATCTTGCCATCTGATGTACCAAGTGGAGATGAACCTGTAGTTTTCTATTTAGCAGATAAGTTTAATACAACTGTATCTTGTTTACTAAAAGCAAACCCAAACCTTGCTCCAGAAGATTTTGTAGCTGGCAAGAGAATTTGTATTCCAAATTGATAAATACCCCCTAATGGGGGTATTTGTTTTTTTGTGTCTTCAATTGTAATTAAATTGTAAATACTTGAACCTATTATTATGCTATAGTTGGGGTATAAGTAGGACAAGTTAATAAAAAGAAAGAAGGGAAGAAGATGAAAAAGAACATATTATTGCCAATACTAGCTTTGTTGATGGTTATTATATTAGTTGGGTGTAAAAAGGAAGCAGAAGTAGTTGAGCCAACTCCAACTCCACCAGTGGAAGAACCAGTAGAAGAAGCAAGTGAGGATGAAAAAGAAATCATTATGAATGATTTTGATTCATTAGTTGGCAAGGATAGTAAGCCTGAAGAAATCATTTCATACATTGATGATAATATAAAGAAACTGAGCCAACTTGAAGGAGATATAATGATTGATGCCTTGGAGAAGAAGTTGGAAGCTAATACAGAAGAATTAATGAACAAGATATTTGCTACTGATGCAGATGATGAAATGATGGCCTTAGCTGCTAGTGAGAAATATTTCCCGGAAAATAAAATTTCTCAGATAAAAAATGATCAACTTAAGAAAGAGTTGACTTTAGCACATGATAATATGTATAGGTTTATAAATGTTGAAGGAGAATTTTATCCTATAGTGGATTATTCTAAGCTAAAAGCATATGACAATAACATTTCCGACGAATGGAAGACATATCTGTCAATAAGAGCTATGGACTCAGATAATATGCCATTTGCAGATGGTGGACTAACCATTAGCTTCGCAGACTTAGCAGATAGAATATTAAAAACTGAGAATTTCTTAAACACATATATTGGTGGACCAAGACAAGATGAGTTGTTGGGATTATATGAAAGCAAGCTTACTGCATATTTGAAGGGGGTGCCAAACACTCCAATAGCTGATTACAGCGACAAAAAGATATTTGATGATGTACTAAAAAGCTATGAAGCTACATCTAATAATGAAGGATATATAACAGCTCATATGACATATCAATATATAGAAGCAATAAAAGCTAATAAATTGGTTATCGATAATAAGACTTTAGCTAAAGCAGATGAGTTTATTACTGAAGCTGTAAGAATGTTAAAAGAATACAAATAGTAGTGAGATTATAAAGGTTTTTAATGCTGCATATTTATTATGCAGCATTTTTTTCTTTATTTGTAAATAGGATTCAGGTATAATACCCATGGAGGCGAAAAAATGAAAAAGACATTATACTTATTAACAGTTTTATTGCTTGTATCCTTCATGGTAGGATGCAGCACAAAAGAAGAAGTTCAAACAACTATAAGAGTAGCATCACTAAAAGGACCAACATCTATAGGCCTTGTTAAGTTGATGGAGGACAATGAGAATGGAGAATCTCAAAACAAGCATGAATTCTTTGTGGCAGCAACTGCTGATGAGATAGTTGCAAAGCTTGGAAAGGGAGAGATAGACGTAGCTGCAATCCCTGTAAATCTATCATCTGTACTATATAATAAACTAGAGGGAAATATCTCAGTAGCAGCTATCAATACCTTGAGTGTATTATATATAGTAGAAAACGGTGAAAGTTTAAATACACTTGAGGATCTAAAGGGTAAGACTATATATTCCACAGGTAAAGGTACTACTCCTGAGCATGTTTTAAATTATGTACTTAAGGAAAATGGCATAGACCCAGAAAAGGATGTAATTATTGAATATAAATCTGAGTCTACAGAAGTAGCTACGATATTGGCTAGTCAAGAGAATGTAGTGGCCTTTTTACCCCAACCATTTATAACAGCGTCCCAAATGAAAAATGACAAAATAAAAATAGCATTTTCTATGGAAGAAGAATGGCAAAAACTAAATAAAAATCAATCACAGGTAACAGGAGTAGTTGTTGTACGTGATGAGTTTCTAGAAAAGAATCAAGAAGCATTCAATAAGTTTCTAGATGAATATGAAAAATCTGTTGAATATGCAAATACCAATATAGAAGAGACAGCAAAGCTAGTAGGAGAACTGGATATAATTCCTGAAGCAGTTGCAGTTAAGGCTATTCCTTTGTGCAACATAGTATTGATAACAGGAGATGAAATGCAAGAGAAGCTTGGTAATTATTTAGAAGTTCTATATAGTTCTGATCCTATGAGTGTAGGAGGTAGTTTACCAGATGAGGAGTTCTATTTTAAATAGGAAAGAGATTGTAAAGAAGATTAGTGTAATTATATTTTGGATATTTATTTGGCTAATAGCTAGTATAATTATGGATAATAGGTTATTGCTGCCTTCTCCAATAGATGTACTAAGATCCTTGTTTGAATTATTAAAGTTTAAGGATTTTTATCTAATGGTTGCAAATACTTTTTTTAGAATAATCTCAGGATTTATCTTAGCTACAATCCTGGGTATTATTTTATCTGTATTAGCATATAAATCAAGTATTTTTAAATTTTTTATTCAACCTCTTCTTTCTATTATCAAGGCTACACCAGTTGCCTCTATTATAATTTTGGCATTGGTATGGATTAGTTCCAAAAACCTTTCTGTTTTTATTTCCTTTTTAATGGTACTTCCCACCATCTATACAAGTATATTAAAGGGCTTAGAAAGTACTGATAAGAAAATGCTTGAAATGGCTATGGTCTTCAAGGTAAAGGGATACAAGCTAGTTAGGTATATATATATTCCTTCCATAAAACCATATTTAATTTCTGCATCTAGCTTAGCATTGGGACTGTGCTGGAAGGCAGGAGTTGCTGCTGAGGTAATAGGTCTACCTTCAAAAACAATGGGTGAGGCCTTATATACTGCAAAAATATATCTAAATACTTCAGAATTATTTGCATGGACCCTATTTATTGTGGCTATTAGCTTTTTTGTTGAAAAGCTATTTATTTCTTTATTAAATAGAATTTAGGTGATAAAAATGGATATAGAATTGAGAGCTATAAATAAATCATATGATGGTCAAAAGGTAATTGACGATTTGAGTGCTACCATCAAGGGAAATAGGATTACATGCATAATGGGTGAATCTGGAATTGGAAAAACTACCTTGATCAACATGATTCTAGGACTAGAAAAGCCTGATAGTGGGCAAATAATTGGAATAGAAGATAAAAAAATAGGGGCAGTTTTTCAGGAGGACAGACTTTGTGAAGAGTTTAACTGCGTTCAAAATTTGAGACTTGTTTGCAATAAGGACATTAGTGATAATAAATTAACGAAAACATTAGAGGCTTTAGGATTATCTGATGCAGCCAACAAGAAGGTTTCTAGCTTAAGTGGTGGAATGAAAAGAAGACTAGCCATTGGAAGAGCTCTTGTTTTTGATGCTGATATTTTAATTATGGATGAACCATTTAAGGGTTTAGATAGGGATTTATACATAAAAACTATCAATTTAGTTAAGGAAAACTCAAGGAAAAAAACTCTTATAATCGTAACCCATATCTTGGAAGAGGCTAAAATACTAGAAGCAGATGTAATTTATTTAGAATAAATTTCAAAAGAAAAAGTTATTGAAATTTGATCTAAAGGATGATATATTATTAACAATTGTAAATTAAAAGAATTGTCGAAAGAATTGTTTTTTTGACTTAATTTGTTAAATAAATATCAAATATTTTCTTTTAGGCAGTTTTTTATAGTAATAAATCGTGAATTAAGGAGGCTAGTGTATGGACTTTAAGTTTGACAAAGAAAAAAACAAAGACAAGATAGACCGATTTACTAAGCTAATAGAAGGTCTAAAAGGTAAAAGTGGTGCTTTGATGCCAGTGCTTCAAGGTGCTCAGGAAATATTTGGATATTTACCGGCTGAGATGTTGCATTTAACATCTGAAGAATTAGATATACCTCTTTCTGAAATCTATGGAGTGGCTACATTCTATTCTCAATTTTCCTTTATACCGAAGGGAGAACATATCATAAGTGTTTGCTTAGGAACAGCTTGTTATGTTAAGGGCGCCCAAGATATACTTGAAGACTTTGAAAAGCAGTTGGGAATTAAGGCAGGATTTACAACAGAGGATATGAAATTCTCCATAAGTTCAACTAGATGTATCGGTGACTGTAGTTTAGCACCTGTAGTTACTGTAAATGAGGATGTATATCCTAGACTAAAGAAAGAGCAAGTTAAAGAGATAATTCTTAAGTATGGTGGTGAAAGCAAATGATTAATATTGAGATGTTAGAAAAAATAAAAAATGAACAAAGACCTTTATTGGAAGAGAGACTTCTAAAGGAAGATAAGGTAATAATCAAGGGTGAAGAAATAGTTTTAAAGGGAGCTTATTATGAAAAACAATATAGAATAGCCCTAAAGAACTGTGGAATTATAAACCCAAGAGATATTAGAGATTACATAGCTATGGATGGATATCGAGCCCTTGCAAAGATATTAATGGAGAAAGAACCTAAGGATATTATTGAGGATATGAAGGCTTCTAACCTTAGAGGTAGAGGAGGAGCAGGATTCCCTACAGGCAGAAAGTGGGAAGAATCTTTTAAAAGAGAATCTGATAAAAAATACTTTATTTGCAACGCAGATGAAGGAGACCCAGGTGCATTTATGGACCGTTCTATCCTTGAAAATGATCCTCATTCAGTGTTAGAGGGAATGGCTATAGGTGGTTATGCTGTAGGTAGCGACCAAGGTTTTATCTATGTAAGAGCTGAATACCCAACTGCAGTTGAATCCTTAAAGAATGCAATAGCTCAAGCTAAGGAATATGGCCTTCTTGGAGAGAACATACTTGGGACAGGATTCAATTTTGATATTGAGCTTAGATTAGGATCAGGTGCCTTTGTATGTGGAGAGGGAACAGCCCTTATGGAATCTATCGAAGGTAAGAGAGGTATGCCTAGAAAGAAGCCACCAAGAACTTCACATGTTGGATTATGGCAAAAGCCTACAATTTTAAACAATGTTGAAACCCTAGCAAATGTTCCTGTTATCATGAACAGAGGTGTAGATTGGTTTAGAAGTATTGGAACTGCAAAGTCTCCTGGAACAAAGGTATTTGCCCTTGTTGGAAAAACTGCAAATGCTGGCTTAGTTGAAGTACCTATGGGAACATCTTTAAGAGAGATAATCTATGATATAGGTGGAGGAGTACAGGACGGAAAAACTCTAAAAGCAGTACAAACTGGAGGACCATCTGGAGGCTGTATTCCGGCGTCTTTGATTGATACCCCTGTAGATTTTGAATCCCTTGATAAAATTGGTTCGATTATGGGTTCTGGCGGTATGGTAGTTATGGATGAAAATACATGTATGGTTGATATAGCTAGATTTTTCCTTGAGTTTACTGTAGATGAATCCTGCGGTAAATGTACCCCTTGTAGAATAGGAAACAAGAGAATGCTAGAGATTTTGACTAGCATGACCAATGGTACTGCTGAAGAAAAGGATATTGAAGAATTGAAGGAGTTGGCTGAAATAATTGAGGATACATCCCTTTGTGGTCTAGGTCAAACATCTCCAAATCCAGTATTATCTACAATAAGATATTTCCGTGATGAATATGAAGCTCATGTAATGGATAGACTTTGTCCTTCAGGAGTTTGTAAATCACTACTAAGATACAATATATTGGAATCTTGCATAGGCTGTAGAAAATGTGCCAAGGTATGTCCTGTATCTTGTATAAGTGGCAAGGTAAAAGAAATTCATATTATTGATCAAGATAAATGTATAAAATGTGGAGCATGTATGGATGCATGTCCTACAAATGCTATTATTAGAGGATAGAGGTGAGAATATGGTAAAGTTAAAGATAAACGGAAAAGATGTGGAGGTTCCAGAGGGAGCTACCATACTTGAGGCAGCAAAGAAACTTAATATAAAGATACCAACTCTTTGCCACCTTGACCTTCATGATATAAAGTTTGTAAATCAGTCTTCTTCATGCCGTATTTGTGTAGTTGAGGTAGAAGGAAAAAAGAACTTGCAAACTGCATGTTCAACCAATGTAACAGAGGGAATGAATATAAGAACTGACTCAAGACGTGCAGTAAAAGCTAGAAGAACAGTTCTTGAACTACTTCTTTCAAATCATCCTAAAGACTGTTTGGTATGTGCTAAGAACCATGACTGTGAACTTCAAAAGATGTCAGCAGATTTAGGAATTAGAGATATTACATTTGAGGGGGAAATGAACGATTTTCCTATAGATAATAGTTCTTTATCCATTGTTAGAGATCCAAACAAATGTATTTTATGTAAAAGATGTGAAACTATGTGCAATAATGTACAAACTGTTAATGCTTTAGCTGAGATAGGCAGAGGATTTGATACCGTTATAGGTACAGCATTTAATGCACCTATGCATGAATCTACATGTAGCTTCTGTGGTCAATGTCTAGCAGTATGTCCAACTGGCGCCCTAACAGAGGTTAATAAAATATCAAAGGTATGGAAGGAAATCAACAGTGATAAAATAGTAGTAGTTCAAACAGCACCAGCAATTAGAGTTGCTCTTGGAGAAGAATTTGGAATGGAACCAGGAACACAAGTCACTGGAAAGATGGTTGCAGCCTTGAGATTAATGGGATTTGACAAGGTATTTGATACTGACTTTGCTGCAGACTTGACCATTATGGAGGAAGCTTCAGAGCTTATGCATAGATTAGAGCATGGAGGAAGATTACCAATACTTACAAGCTGCTGTCCGGGCTGGGTTAAGTTTATAGAGCATAACTATCATGATTTGCTGGATATTCCTTCAACTTGTAAATCTCCACACGAAATGTTTGGAACATTGGCAAAATCATATTTAGCAGAAAAGATGGGCTATGATCCTGAAAAGATTGTAGTAGTGTCTGTAATGCCATGTGTAGCTAAGAAATACGAAGCTGCTAGACCTGAACTTGGTCATGGCGGTACAAAGGCTGTAGACTATGTCGTAACAACAAGAGAACTAGCTATAATGATTAAGGAGTCAGGAATTGATTTTGCTAATTTAGAAGATGAAGATTTTGACAATCCATTGGGTGAATCTTCAGGAGCATCTGTTATATTTGGAACTACTGGTGGAGTTATAGAAGCAGCTTTAAGAACAGCATATGAGTTGATGACTGGAGCTACACTAGACGACGTAGAATTTCACTCTTTAAGAGGAATGGATGGAATCAAGGAAGCTACTGTATCTATAAAGGGAAATAAGCTCAATATAGCAGTATGTCACGGCCTTGGAAATGCTAGATATCTATTAGAAAAGATTCGTAAAGGTGAAGGAAATTATCATGCTATAGAGATAATGGCTTGTCCTGGAGGTTGTATAGGTGGGGGTGGTCAGCCATTCCACCATGGAGACATGTCTGTACTTGAAAGACGTGTACAGGGAATTTATGCTGAAGATAGAGGAAAGACAATCAGAAAATCCCATGAAAATCCTATGATTAAGAAGATTTATGAAGAATATTTAGGTGAGCCTTATGGGGAAAAAGCTCATGAACTACTTCATACTAGATATATACCAAGAAAAATGATGTAACTATTTTAAGCATACTTTATGTTCCTTTGGGGCTCAAAGTATGCTTTTGTTTTGCATAAATAGAGTAATCATCAAATTTTGGGGTATTATACAAATAGTATGAATTGGAGGGATAATATGAGCGAATTGATTAACAATAGAGAGCATAGACAGGAATTACTTAAAGAAGTTATAAAGGAATTACACGAAGGCAAAACTGTAGACGAAGTTAAGGCAAAATTTGCTTCTGTCATAGAGGGTACATCACCTGTAGAAATATCTCAAATGGAGGTACAGTTGGTTAAAGAAGGTTTGCCTATTGAAGAGATACAGTATTTATGCAATGTCCATGCGGAAGTCTTCAAGGGTACCTTGGAAGAGATTCACCATCCTGAACAAGTTCCAGGACATCCTATCCATACCTTTAAAAGGGAAAATGAAGCTCTTACTAAGTTAATAGATGAGGATTTAACAAAACACCTAGAAGCTTTTAATAAAGATGATTCCAAGGGAAATATACTGAATCTTCTTGGAGATATAAACTTGTTGTGGGATATAGACAAGCATTACAGTAGAAAGGAGAATCTAATATTTCCTTTCTTAGAAAAGTATGGGGTTACTGCACCACCAAAGGTTATGTGGGGTGTTGATGACGATATAAGAGCTATGATCAAGGATGTTAAGTTGAATTTAACTAGCTACAAGGGAAATAAAGATGAAGTTCTTGAAAAGGCAAATGCAGCTATAAAGGAAATCAAGGAGATGATTTTTAAAGAGGAAAGTATACTATTTCCTATGGCCTTAGAAACCTTAACTGAAGATGAGTGGATTAGCATATACCATGATTCTGAGCAGATAGGATTTACCATTGTTCCTCCAGAAAAGGAGTGGGAGCTAAAGAGGGTAAATCTAGTTAAGAAGGAAGAAGAAAAGGTAACAGAGGATGGATATGTAAGATTTGAAACTGGAATTCTATCTCATAAGGAATTGAGTTTAATTTTAAATAATATGCCTGGAGATGTGACCTTTGTTGATAAGGATGATATTGTAAAATATTTCTCCAATAGCAAAGATAGAGTTTTTGCAAGAACAAAGGCTATAATTGGGCGAAGTGTAGAAAATTGTCATCCACCTGCATCTGTACATGTTGTTGAATCTATTGTAAATGATTTTAAATCTGGGAAAAAGGATAGTGAAATGTTCTGGATTCAAATGGGTGAGAAATTCGTATTGATTCAATACTTTGCAATAAGAGATGAAGATGGACAATATATGGGAACGCTTGAACATAGCCAAGATATAGCCTCTCTTAGGGCATTGGATGGAGAAAAGAGACTTATGTCAGATAAATAAGATAGAAAGCCAAGTTACATGGCTTTAGAAATGTTAGGGGTTATAGCAAGCCCCTAATATTTTTTTATTTTTGTTTCTGTATTGTAACTTTATTTTAGCGATTTTTAATTGTAATTGCGCCGTTTTTATAGTATTATTTAATGTAGCATTAAATTTGAAGAGGTGTAATTATGAAAAAGAACTTTATTATTGCTTTTATAGCGTCATTTATAATCTTCACAGTTTTATATTCAACTGTACTTAGCTCCTTATTTACTGATAAGCCTGTTGTAGCCAGTAATGAAAACCCAGGAGAAGAATTGGGTGAAGAAACAGATGAAGTGAAAGATGATGAGAAAAACGAAATTATATTTTTAATGATGGGTGTAGATGCACAGGATGTTAATAAATCCAAAGGCACTAGAACCGACACAATGATGCTTACTCGTGTAAATTTTGATACTGGAGAAATAAGTCTTCTATCTATTCCAAGAGATACAAGATTATCAGTAAATGGTAAATTGGATAAGGTGAATTCAGCCCATGCAATAGGTGGTCCTGAACTAAGTGTAGAGACTATAAGTGATTTTCTTGCAATTGATTTAGAATACTTTGTAAAAGTAGATTATCAAATTGTACAAGATGTTGTAAATGCAATTGGTGGTGTTACAGTAGATGTTCCACTAAACATGAAGTATTATGATCCTACAGCCAAACCACCACTAAATATCAATATTAAAAAGGGTATACAAACATTGGATGGAAAGAATTCTCATGATTTTCTAAGATGGAGACATAATAATAGCTATACTGTTGGATATCCAGATGGTGATGTAGGAAGAATCAAGACCCAACAGTATTTTGTAAAGGAAATGATTAAGCAAACACTTCAGGCTAAAAATATTGTGAAAATACCTGCTTTGATAAAAACCTTCTATGAGAATATTGAAACTAACATACCACTAGGATTGATGTTAAAGGGTGCTACATCTGCATCGAAAATAGATGTGGAGAATATGAAGACTGCAACTGTTCCTGGTGCAGGAGAATATATAGGACAAATTAGCTACTATATATATGAAAGAGAAGCTACAAATCAAGTAGTAGAGGAAATGTTTGGAAACTATATATTTGACTAGGTCATACTTTATGCTCAGTTTGACTTAGGGTACTTAGGCTTGTTTACATTTAATGATTATTAGAGTATTATATAATTAGCCTAAAAAAACATTAGAAGAGGTGTAAAAATGAGAAGTACTAGAAAAAAAGAGCATATTGAAAATTATTTAAAGACATCTTTTCAGGGTGATACGCTTTTAGGAGACATTTTCCTAGAACATAATGCATTGCCTAGTTTGAACTTTAATGATATCGATACGTCTATGACATTTCTAGGTAGAAAAATTGATTACCCTATATTAATAAATGCCATGACAGGAGGCTCATCCTTAACCCAGGAGATAAATAGAGATTTATCCAATCTTGCAAAGGAGTTTAACATTCCTATGGCAGTGGGTTCTCAGACTATAGCCTTGGATGATGAAGAAGAGGATGCAAAGGAATCCTTTAGAATAGTTAGAGAAGTTATTGGAAAAGATGGTATCGTTATAAGTAATTTAAGTGCTCATGCAAGTTTAGAACAAGCTAGACAAGCTATAGAATTAGTAAATGGTGATGCAATCCAGCTTCATCTAAATCCAGCTCAAGAGTTGGTTATGGAAGAAGGGGATAGAGCTTTTAAGGGTGTAATTGATTGTATTGAAGATATAGTTAAAAATTTGGGTAAGCCAGTTATCGTAAAAGAGGTAGGCTTTGGTATATCCCAAGAGGTAGCCCAAAGGTTATACGATGTTGGGGTTAGAAGTATTGATGTATCCGGCTATGGCGGAACCAATTTTATTGAAATAGAAAATTTAAGGAATCATGCCTGTGACTTTACTGAGCTTTATTCATGGGGCATTCCTACAGCTGCATCCATAATTAACTGTAGAAAGCTGCCAAAGGATTTAAATGTAATAGCTAGTGGTGGAATAAGGAATAGCATGGATATAGTAAAATCAATAGCTTTAGGCTCACATCTGGTTGGAATCAGTGGAGAACTCTTGGCCTATTTAGTACATGGTGGATACGCAAATGCCAAGGATTACCTTGAAGCAATGATATGTAAGATTAAGATATTGATGCTCTTATTGGGCAAACAAAATATTGATGATCTAAGATCAACAAATTATAAAGTTACTGGAGTATTAAAGGACTTAATATAAAATAGCGTGGTGCTTAGCACCACGCTATTTTTAAAATCCTCCTGCACCTCCGCCACCAG
>CAYZZR010000015.1:0-18550 GCA_964482775.1 uncultured Tissierella sp.
GGGAAACTAAAGAAGAGGATTACAAAAATAGTGAAATTAAAGGGGATTATGTATTTGATTCAGTAAAAGATATTATAGATTTAATTTAAATAATAGAATCTAAGGATTCTCTAAGGAGAATATATATGGTAAGCAATTTCGAACTAATATTAAGACTTTTACTTTCAGCTCTTATAGGAGGACTTATTGGTCTGGAGAGAGAAGCTAATAACAGACCGGCAGGTTTTAGAACTCATATATTAGTAACCATAGGTTCTGCACTAATTATGTTAATATCCACCCAAGCTTTTAGTGACTTGGGTGGAAACAGTGATCCAGCAAGATTGGCTTCCCAGGTAGTAAGCGGTATAGGTTTTTTAGGAGCTGGAACTATTATCAGGGATGGAAGCAATATTAAAGGATTAACTACTGCAGCCAGTATATGGGTTTGTGGTGGATTGGGTTTAGCAATTGGTGGAGGATATTATTTAGGAGGAATATTGACAGCAATTATTACTTTTGCATCATTGACTCTCTTAAATAAATTAGAACAGACGGTACTAAGTAAAAAATATAAAAGAGTTGTAGTTCTATGTAAAGAAAGGCCTGGTCTTATAGGTGACTTAGGGCAAGCCTTTGGGCAAAATAATATTATAATTAAGGATATAAAAGTCAATAGAAACAATGCTTCATATGATAATTTGTTGGTTAATACATGTGATGAGGTAGAGAGTATTGTTGAATTAGTCTTTAGCTTAGTTATGGATAAGGAGTTTAATTTCAACGACTTCAATCTACGAATGTTAAGTATAACAGGTGTAGCAGAGATAGAATGGAAGATATAAAAAAATTAATATTGGTCGAGAAAATGAGAACCGAAATTATGCCTTTAAGAGGTATAGTTTTGGTTCTTTTTTTTCTAAGATAAGGAGGAAAAATCGTGTATGATATAACAATTATTGGTGCTGGTATAATTGGAGCATTTGTTGCTAGAGAATTATCAAAATATGATTTAAAGGTTCTTTTATTAGAAAAGGACAATGATGTGGCAAATGGAACTACAAAGGCCAATAGTGCCATAGTACATGCAGGATATGATGCTGAACCAGGTACCTTGAAGGCGAGGTTCAACGTAGAAGGCAATAGTATGATGGAAGAAGTATGTAAAGAACTTTATGTTCCTTTTAAAAGGAATGGATCATTAGTAGTAGCTTTTAATGAAGAGGATATGACTACTATTAATGGAATATACGAGAGAGGTTTGACTAATAAGGTGCCAGATTTAAGAATAATCGGCAGAGAAGAATTGATTTCTATGGAGCCTAATATAAACCAAGAATCTGTGGGAGCTTTATATGCACCAACTGGTGGAATTGTAGGACCATGGGAGTTAGCCATAGCTTTAATAGAAAATGCAATGGAAAATGGAGTAGAACTTTTATTAAATAGCGAAGTTCAAGCTATTCAAAAAATAGATGATAGATATAGAATTTCCACTCAGGATAAGGAAATAGATACGAAATATATAGTAAACTGTGCAGGATTGTATTCCGACAAGATACATAATATGGTTGCTCCTTCTGAGTTTAAAATAAACCCAAGAAGAGGACAGTATTTCTTGTTTGATAAGAGCGCAGGTGATACATTTAACAAGGTATTATTCCAAACTCCTACTAAAGTGAGTAAAGGGGTAGTAGTTCTGCCTACAGTACATGGGAACCTACTAGTAGGTCCTGATGCGGAATCAATTGAGGATAAAGAAAACAAAGAAACAAGTGATGATAGATTGAGATTTATTAGAGAAACGGCTGAGAAAACTTCTAAGAAGATTCCTTTTAATGCAGTAATCACATCATTTGCAGGATTAAGAGCATCAGGGAATACAGGGGACTTTATAATCAAAGAAGTAGAAGGCTCAAAAGGCTTTATCGATGTTGCGGCTATAGAATCACCAGGACTTACTGCATCTCCAGCTATTGGAAAGTATGTAGCACAGCTATTAAATGATATTCATGGAGGCTTTAAGGAAAAGGAAGATTTTAATCCTAGAAGAAGAGAAGTGATACATTTTATGGATTTAAGTATGGAAGAAAAGCATGAAATGATAAAAAAGGATTCAAGGTATGGAAGGATTATCTGCAGATGTGAAAACATTACTGAAGGTGAAATTGTAGATGCTATTCATAGAAAAGCTGGTGGTAGAACGGTTGATGGAATTAAAAGAAGAGCAAGACCAGGTGGAGGAAGATGTCAGGGAGGATTCTGTCAGCCAAGAGTTATGGAGATTTTAGCCAGAGAACTAAATATAGATATGACTGAAGTACTAAAGGATGGTTTAGGATCCAATATTGCTATTAAAGAAAGCAAATAACATTGTGGGAGATGGTTACATGCTAAATTATGATATTGTAGTTGTAGGAGGCGGCCCTGCAGGGTTAGGAGCTGCTATTGAGGCTAAAAAGAATGGAATAGATAGTATTTTAGTTATTGAGAGGGATTGGGAATTAGGTGGGATATTACAGCAATGTATTCATAATGGATTTGGACTTCATATTTTCAAAGAGGAGTTAACAGGTCCTGAATATGCTGAAAGATATATTAATGAGTTAAAGGATCTAGGAATTGAATACAAATTGGATACCATAGTTCTTGACATAACAGAGGAAAGAATCGTAAGTGCAATAAATACCGTAGATGGGTTGATTACAATACAGGCAAAGGCTATTGTTTTGGCAATGGGTTGTAGAGAAAGGACTAGAGGAGCCTTAAATATAGCTGGCTCAAGATGTGCAGGAATTTATAATGCAGGTCTTGCTCAAAGGCTTATAAATATGGAAGGCTATATGGTAGGTAAGAAAGTCGTAATATTAGGTTCTGGGGATATTGGTCTAATTATGGCAAGAAGAATGGTTCTTGAAGGGGCAGAGGTTATAGGAGTATTGGCCAGAGGTTCCTATGCAGCAGGCCTTGGAAGAAATGTTGTTCAATGCTTGGAGGATTTTGATATACCTTTAATGCTTAACCACAATATTGCTAAAATAAGCGGAAAGGATAGGGTTGAAAGTGTAGTTATAGTAGAAACAGATAAGAATAAAAGGCCTATTCCAGGAACTGAGAAAACATATGAATGCGATACTGTTCTTTTATCCGTAGGCTTGATTCCAGAAAATGAGCTTTCAAAAAGTGCAGGAATAAGCCTGGATAGAGGTACAGGTGGTCCTATTGTGAATGAAGTTAATGAAACGAGTATAGAGGGAATATTTGCCTGTGGTAATGTTCTACATGTTCATGATGTAGTAGATTATGTAACTTATGAAAGTAAAAGGGCAGGAGAAAATGCAGCAAAATATGTAAAGAAGGAATTGGCAGCTGATGGTAGATATATTGAAACTAAGCCAGGACAAGGAATAGGATATATTGTACCACAAAAGATTAAATTAGGTAAATTAGATGGATATCAGGATCTATTCATGAGAGTTCGAGATGTATATAAAAAGGCTACTTTGATTGTGAAACTTGATGGTGTAAAGATAAAGGAAATTAAAAGACCACATATGACTCCATCAGAAATGGAAAGAGTAAGACTTGATCCTAAATTATTTAATACCGACACTGCGCAAGTATTAACTGTAGAAGTATGTAGAGGGGAGGCATAAAAATGGAAAGAAGAGAAATGATCTGTATAGTTTGTCCAGTTGGATGCCATTTAGAGGTTTTGGAAAACAAGGAAAGTGAAAGTGGATATATTGTAAATGGGGCAGCCTGTAAAAGAGGAGAGGTTTATGGAGTAAAGGAACTCTCCAATCCTACAAGAACTTTAACCACAACGGCTAAGCTCAAGGGTGGAAACCTTCCAAGAATACCTGTACGTACTGATAGGGAAATTCCTAAAAACAAAATTTTTGATTGCATGAGGATAATAAATGAGATAGTATTAGAAGTACCAGTAAAGAGTGGACAAGTCCTTGTTGAGAACATCCTAGGATTAGATGTAAATATTATAAGCTCAAGAAGTGTTGACTAAGTAAATTAGTATTTTTGAGGTCTTGTTTGAAAGGAGTGTTATTATAGATAATAACTTTTATAATGCTATAGAGGATAGCCCTATTATTGCTGCTATTAGCGATATAAATCAAATTGATGCTGTTATTAAATCTCCCTGCGAGATAGTATTTTTATTGGATGGAGATATATTAAACCTTAATGAAATAGTAGAGTTATTAAGGGCAAATAATAAGTTGGTTTATATACATATAGATTTAATAGGAGGTTTTTCGAAGGATACAACAGCGTTGAAGTATATTGCAAAAAATATAAAACCAGATGGAATTATAACTACTAAAAATAATCTTGTGCGGGCAGCAAAGGAATTAAGACTCTTTACAATACAAAGATTATTTTTACTGGATTCTTTAGCATTATTATCAGGTATAAACTCTGTTAAATCCATAAGACCGGATGCTATAGAGATTTTACCAGGGATAATGCCTAGAATCATTGGGGAAATAAGAGAAGAAACAAGGATACCAGTTATTGCAGGTGGACTTATCAGGGATAAATGTGATGTTATCAATTGTCTTAATGCTGGTGCAGTAGGAATATCAACTAGCAATAAAGATGTTTGGTATATGTAATAGAGAAAATAGATTTCAAAGGCAAATATATTAACTAAGAAATTCTTTAGTTAATATATTTGCCTTTTTCCTTCTCCTTTTTTAATTTGTCAGGAGTAATATCATTTCCGTCTTCATCTACTACCTTTACATTCATAAGAGTGTTTTTAATATTTCCTCTAAAAATTGCTAGGTATTCTTGACGTAGTTTGTTTTGTTCTAACTTTTCATCTTCTGTTAAACCTATAGTTTTAGATTTATTAGCAAGTGCATTTATTCTCTTTATTAGATCATTCATTTATAACCTCTCCAATCTGTATCAAAAAAATTGTATATTAAATTGTAACATTTAGAAAAAAAATATTCAAGGATATTAAGCATAAAGATTTAGTTAGACTACTTAAAAGACTTATTAAATAATGGTATAATAATTTATACTAGGAGGGATTGTGTGGCTCAAAAAGAAACTAAGCATTCATTTAATTGTATGATTTGTGGTGAAGAATTAGAGTATACTCAAGAGTATAAAGAAGTAACTTGTGTATATTGTAATGGGAAATTCGAATCCAATGTCACTTGCAAGGATGGCCATTATGTATGTGATGCTTGCCATTCATTGAGTGGACTAGATTTAATAGAGCAATATTGTAGGGAGGGCGAGAAGACTAATCCAGTTGAAATGGCTATAGATTTGATGAATAGTCCATCTGTAAATATGCATGGACCAGAGCATCATTTTCTAGTACCCGCAGTTCTTATCAGCTCCTATTATAATATTAAGGGTGAGAAAAGTACTAAGCTAAAAAAATTGGCAGTAGCTAAGAAAAGAGGGGCTTCAGTACCTGGTGGGGTCTGCGGATTTTACGGTAGCTGTGGTGCAGCAATAGGCACTGGAATTTTTATAAGTATTATAACTGAAGCTACTCCATTGACAAAGGAGACCTGGGGATTAGCTAATTTGATGACAGGTACTTCATTGATATCCATTGGAAATAAGGGTGGACCAAGATGCTGTAAGAGAAACACTTTTATAGCAATTGATGAAGCAGCGAAATTTACAGAGGCAAATTTCGGACTAAAAATGTATGATTATGAAGAGTATATTCCTAAATGTAAATATAAGTCAAAGAATAAAGAATGCATAGAGAAGGAATGTAAATTTTATTGAAGTAGAGAGGACTGAACGAATAATATCGTTCAGTCCTTTATATATTAGAGCCTTTAGTCTTTTTTGATGTGTCATATCCAAGTTCGTAATAATGGTTGTTGTTAAAGTCGAAGGTTTTTATAATATCAAGCCCAAGTTTTGTATGTGCCTTCAATGATCGCGGATTTACTTGATTTATAAAGGTTATCAATATTGGATATCTCTTTGCCATCTGACTACGTGAGAACTCAAACAAGTTTGGCAGTAAATCACTTCCACGATAATCCTTATGTATACATATAGGTCCATATTGATATGAATTATCTGTAGATAAAACTTTATCCAGATAATTTGTATCTGGTAAGTCTTTTATCATATGTTGAAACAAAGGCCATTCAGACCAATACTTCCAAGAAGCAGCCATTGCATATCCAACAATTTTTTCACCATCACAGGCAATAGAAAGTCCGTTTTCTTCTTCTATCAAACTCTTAAATTGTTCTTTTGAAAAAAGAGTAGTAACAAATCCATCTGCCTTGTCTTCTTCGCTTATGGTCGAAATATGATACTTTTCTTGTAACTGTGCTACAGCTTCTATATCCTTTAATGTTGCTAATCTATATTCCATAAAATCCTCTCCTTAAAACCCAGTTGACTAAATCGTCAACTGGGTTTGGTACTTGTTCAAAATTTTAGTCGATTTTTATAAAGTCACGTGTTTGCATATACCATCTTAGTTCTGCTTTAGTTTCTCCTACCTGGTCTGGGAATTTAAAGCATGCAGCTGTTCCCTTTTTAAATGGAAGGAAAATTCCTGATAGCTCTTGGCTCCAAATTGATAGGAAAGGCTGTTGACCAACTAGGACTGCAACGGTGCCTGGTTCCTGATCTTCAACAAGTCGTCTAAGTAGTGTTACATTTCCTCCTGTTCCTAGGAAATCAACAAAATTTGGATATTCTAAATCTAGTTCTTCTGACAGTATTTCAGCTGTTTGCTTTGCTCTAGCTTTAGGACTTGAATAGATTATTACTTCTTTTTTCTGTCCAAGCATTTTTTTAAATCCAGATATGCTTTTCTTTAATAGTCTCTTTCCCCTAGGTGATAAAGCTCTTAAATCATCACTTTCAACATTGTTTTTATCCTCTGCCATTCCATGTCTGTAAAGTATAAGGTACTTACTCATTTATGACTCTCCTTTTAAATAGAATTTGTTAATTAAATCTTACCCAATTTTGTAGATTTGGAACCAAGATAAGATGAAAATATTGTATTATTTAAAGGATATTGATAAAATAGAGAAACATGGTTTGATATATTAAGATATAAAGTTACTACAAGGAGGCACTATGAGAGTACGTAAGAAGGAATGGGCTAGACCAGAGCTTGAAGAAGCTAGCTTTGTTATTATAAATCCAGATAAAAATCCTAACAATTATAAGGGAAAATGGAGTGAAGAATTTGGGAATTCAAATCCTATCTATCTTGAACTTGGTTGTGGTACTGGGAAGTTTATCTCTGAGAATGCAATCAGTAATCCACAATTAAATTTTATAGGTATAGATTTAAAGGATGAAATCTTGGTTTATGCCAAGAGAACAGTGGAGGAGACTCTATATTCAAGGGAGGATTATGTAGAAAATATCAGACTTATTCCAATGCAAATAGCATTTATAGAAAGTTTATTTGCAAGGGAAGAAATATCGAAGATTTATATAAATTTTTGTAATCCTTGGCCTAAAAGAAGACATAATAGACAGAGATTGACTCATACATCTTTTCTAGAAAAGTATAAAAGATTCCTAAAGCCTAAGTCTCAAATATGGTTTAAGACGGATGACAAAGGTCTTTTTGAGGATTCACTAACTTACTTTAAAGACAGTGGCTTCTCAATCAAGTATATGACCTATGATCTTCATAAGAGTGGCTTTGAGAAGAATATTAGCACTGAATATGAGGCTAGATTCTCATCTATGGGAATGCCAATTATGTTTTTAAATGCAGAATTAGAATAGAAAAAACCAGCAAATTTGCTGGTTTTTTCTATTCTAATTCTATATATACATCTATATTGTAATTAGGCATCAAAAATTCATCCATATTATCAATAGAAATTCTAATAGGCACTATAGTTTCACCATTGTCCTTAAAGGCCATTTGAGAAACATAGACGACTTTACCTGTATACTCTCGAGTACGATCTGCTATAGGGACTATTCTTACAGTTGCTCCCATTTTAACATCATTGATAAACTCTTCTACAACATTTGCTTCTATAATCAAGCTATCTAAATTGGATATTGAAAATGCTCTTTGAGTTATGTCAACCATATGTCCTGAGCCATATGCTATTTCATGAATTGCAGCATTTTTAAATTCTGAAACAATTTTATTATCAACAATGTAAGGCTTATTAAGCTTTGATTCTAATAGTGATATATTATTTTTTATTTGTTCAATACGATTTTTTTGTATATCTAACTGATCTCTATCAGTAGAATATGTAATGTTGTTTTCTATGGATTGTAGCTCATATTCAATATTCTTCATATTGATTTGAGTTTTATCCAAGTTTATCTTTGATTGATTGATTTCCTCTTTTGATACTGCACCAGTTGCATATAGCATTTCCATGGCTGTATAGTCTTTGGAGGCTTGTTCAAATAGCTTCTTAGAGTATTCTAAATCATTACTTAGCTTATTTTTATCTATTTGGTTGTTTTCTAATGAAGTGCCTTGAAGAGTTTTGCTTATTCGTTGATACTCTAAATTAGCAATGTTTAATTCGTTTTTCTTGTCTGATATTTGAGTTTGAAATTCAGATAAATCTAAGGTCATAATAGGTTGATTTTCATCTAGATGTTGCCCTTCCTTGACAAAAACATCTAGAACTAAAGCAGGAAAATCTATTGTTACATGTTTTATTTCCTCAGCCTTTACTATACCAAATGCCTCAACTACCTTTGTTTCAGAGGACAAATTAACTTCTTCAACAGATGAAACTTCTTCCTTTGGGCTACAGCTTACTGCTAAAAGAGCCATACAAATATACAATATTGGTATAATTGTTTTTTTAAAATTTTGCATTTTCTAACACCCTTCCGTCCTTTACGTTAATTATTCTATTACCATACTTAGCTGTTTCTAGGGAGTGACTTACCTGAACTATGGTTTTTCTTTGCTCTTGATTGATTCTTTGCAACAATTTCATCACTTCTTCAGCTGTTTTACTATCCAGATTTCCAGTAGGTTCATCAGCAAGGATTATTTCTGGTTCGTTTATCAAAGCTCTTGCTATAGCTACACGTTGTTGCTGGCCTCCAGAAAGTTCTCTAGGGGTATGCTTCTTTCTATCTGAAAGTTCAACAATCTCTAAAATTTCATCTAGTCTATCAATATAGTCTTTTATCTGTTTACCGTCGAGCAATAAGGGAAGCATTATATTATCCTCTACAGTTAGATTTGGTACTAAATTATAAAATTGAAAGACAAAGCCTACTTCTCTACGCCTCATAACGCTTTGTTCTACATCAGAAAGTGTAGCTATATCTTGACCGTTGATTATGATTTTTCCTGTGGTGGGCTTATCTAAGCCACCTAAAAGATATAAAAGTGTACTTTTACCAGAGCCTGAAGGGCCCATGATTGTAATGAATTCTCCCTTCTCTATTGAAAGGTTAATATCCTTTAAAACCTCAACTGCTAGTGTGCCTAGCATATATGTTTTGAATAAACTTTCTGTGTAAATAATAGATTCCATATGATTCACCTCTGTCATTCATATTTAATTGCTTCTATGATATTTAGTTTTGAAGTTTTTAGTGCAGGACTTATAGAAGCTAAGACTGCTATAACAATACCACCGATTAGTGAACTAACAAATAAGCTGAATTTATAATGCACTGCTAAAGGAACACCAATGGCTTGCATTAATAGTGGTACTGTTGATAACATAAGAATTCCTGCTATAATACCAACAACTCCCCCTATGAAACCACCTGTTAAGGCTTCTATCATAATCATCTTTAGAGTTTGTTTTTTACTCATACCTATAGAGCGGAAAATAGCAATGGAGCGTTTTCTCTCTATAAAGCTAATCATGTAGTTGTTAAAGACACCAAATATGCCAATTAGCATAGCTATTATAGAAAATGCTTGTAAAATAATCATAAATTGATTGTTGCTCTCATAGTTCATCCTTTCCATATTAGAAAGTGTATCACCCCAAACTCCTCTTCTCATAAATTTATCTTGTATGGTTATTAAGACCTGATCTGGATCATTTGAAGCTTTAACAAAGAACTGATTAAAGGTATTTACCTTCATATCCATTTTAAAATACTTTTGGGAAATAATTGCATTGCTACCATTTTGCATAATTGAATCATAAAATCCGATTATCTCATAGATCTTGTCTCCGCTTTCCATTTCAAGAGTAATTAGATCACCTTGTTTTAAAGATAAACTATCTTTGACCATATTTGCTAGCATGATATATCTGCCGTCATCTAATTGTCTAAATACATCATCAACCTTTCCCTTACCTTCCATGCGAAAGGTTACATAATCACGATATTTCTTTATATCTATTCCTTGGAGATACATAATTTTATATTGAGTATCCTTTACCTTAACACCTTCCTATGATTGATATGCTCCATAGGTTCCTTCAACACCATCAATACTTCGAAGTATTTGCTCTACATTTCTATCAGAATTGTTTACAGTGACCATAATGTCAAATTTCCAGTCCCTATATGCATTTAGTACCTCTATTCCAACACTGTTGCTAATGGTATTGATCATCAGTATAGTGGATATTCCTATTGCTAAGAGAGATATATTGTTTAATATATTTTTATCCTCATTTAAATTCTTAACAGCAAGTATTCCTTCATTACCAAAGGTTAACGCATAAACCTTTTCCAACAACTTCAGTAAGAACTGAGTGATGTAAGGAATAAGGATTATAATTGTAACTGATGTGACAAGAAGACCCAATACATTGATTATCATAGCTAAGGAATTGGGAACAATTCTAGGTAGTATTATTGTTAGAATAAATAGTACAAAAGCAATAATGGCTTTTTTCGTGTTTCTTTCATATTTCTTTTGTATAGTATTTAAAACCAAATCCTTAATTGGGATTTTTGATGCTTTGCTAATAGGTACCCAGGAGCTGCCTAATGCCACACATATAGCTAGAAAAAATGATAGCAGCATATGACTAAAGTTGAATTTTATTGCTACTTCCATACTTCCACTATAAGGATCTGTAGCCATGATACCTGTAATTATATATAGGATGCCTATTCCTAGGATATTTCCTAGAACTCCACCTAATATACCATAGCTTAAGCTTTCTCCGATTAAAACAATATTTGTCATATTCTTTGTTGCGCCAATACTCCTAAATGTCCCGATAACTGGTAGACGCTCAACGGTAATTACCTTAAATGTGGAATAAATTATAAATATACTTATAAATAGTACCATTATTGTCATTAAAAACATTGGAACGACTATTATCTGCATATATGTTTCCAATTCTTCTATGGAAAATGGTTCTTCAACCGTATATCGTGAATATTGCTTGCTCAAATCTTTCTTTAACGATATAGTATCTGCTCCATCCTCTAAAACAACATAAGCAGTTTGTACGCTACCTCTAATATCATACATAGAAGATAATGTATCCTTTGGCATCATAGCTGTTATGGTGTCCGATTGAGGGTTATGTTGAAAAATACTTGTAGCTTTTGCAATTCCCCATACAGTAAGTATACGATTTTGTCCATTGATTTCTAAATCTATACGATCCCCGACTCGGAAATCATACTTTTCTGCAAAAATTGTACTAAGAATAATATGGTTATCTTCAAAAGTTTTACCTGTAGCTATCTGTTTAAAGCTCAAAGGATTAAATAAAGCTATTTCATCTATGTCAAAGCCTCTAATAAAAAGGTTTTCTGCTTTAATATTGTTAAGCTTTTCTTCTTCTTTAGACAATTTGTATTGACCTTGTGTTGAGACCTCTCCTACAATATTGGAGACACCTTCTATTGATATAGGACTTAGCTTAAATGAGTTAGAAGGAGATTTCTCATTAGGATATATAATTAAATCTGCTTTTCCAGTTTGCATTCTAAATAAGTTTTCATACATCGAAGACATAGTACCCGACATGCCGCTAGATGCGAAGAAGAGTGCTGCTGATAAGGTAACAGAAAATACAATTATGAATGTTCTGAATTTCTTCTCGAAAATACTTTTTAAAATATACTTAAAAATAATGCCCAATATGTCACCACCAAATCCTAGAAATTTATTCTGCATATATTATTGTAAACTGATAAAGTGATAATGTCCATATAAATTTGACAGTATTTTAACAATAAAAAATCCTTTAAGTAGAAAGATTTCTTCTAGCTAAAAGGATTAATTCAAAATATTTAAATATTACTATAAATTTTCAACATTTACAAGAGCCTCATATACCATATCCTCATTGACCTTATATGGAAGATGCTCCATATCAGGGCCATTGACAGTTTCCTCCAATATTGGTTCGAGAATACATCTTTCTAAGCACACTTCAATATCCTTTAATCTTATAGGACATCCCCACTCCTGTAGGTATTTTCTTACTTTATGAACTTCTTCTTTATTGTTATCGATCATAAGCTGAACCAAAACTCCATAAGCTACTACATCTCCGTGAAGATATTTTTCTTCTATATGAGGGAAAAGTGTTAGTCCATAGAATAAGGAGTGAGCTATGGCTCCGTTATATTCTTCGTCAATTAGCAAAGAAACCATTCCAGTGTTTACTATATTTGCTTGTATTACCTCCTCTAAGAAAGGAGTCACTTGAGCTTTCTTACAGTCCTCAAGTGCATTTAATCCGTATTTAAAGAGGGGTTTAATGCACATGTTACTAATAGTTGTAGCAAGTTCGTTAGTAAAGTTCAGTTCATCGCCTCTGGCGGACAAGATGCATTCATAATGCTTGG
The DNA here is from genome assembly GCA_964482775.1 of uncultured Tissierella sp. GTDB lineage: Bacteria > Bacillota > Clostridia > Tissierellales > Tissierellaceae > Tissierella_B. The sequence continues at coordinate 12,751 of CAYZZR010000015.1, forward strand.
CCATAGTATCTCCCATTCCAGCGCGTAAGTACTTATATGGAGCATTAGCTATGATTTTGCTATTTATAAAAGCATGTAATGGTGGCTTTTCAAAATGAATAAATTCTTCAAACTTATGATTTGAACTATATACTACAGATAGAGCAGTAGTAGCAGCACAGGTTGCAGCAATAGTAGGAATAGTTATTATTGGAAGCTTTAGAAGGTTTGCAACAGCTTTAGCTGTATCAATTGCTTTTCCCCCACCAACACCTGCAATTATACTAGCTCCATTTTCTTCTATTATCTTAGCTAATTTGTCTATATTTTCATGTGAACATTCACCGCCATAAAATAGTGGTTCAAGAAGTAGAAGATTAGTATCTTTTATTGAATCTTCTAGCTCAGGCATTACTACTTCAATAGCCTTTTTTCCTCCAATGATTTGAAATTTAGCTCCATATAATGTGCAAATAGAAGGGATAAGATCAAAAGCATCTTCACCTATAGTGTAATTAGTAAATGATATTGTTTGCAAGTTTATCACATCCTTATAAAATTTTGTTTCATAGCTTAAAAAGGAGCGGTAAACCGCTCCTAGTTAAATTCTTACTTGATGATATACTTTTTTTCCTTTTCTGATCAAAATCTTTCCGTCCTTGAAATCATCCAAGGTCACTTTCTTATCGATTGATTCAATCTTAACATCGTCTATTGTTACTCCACCTTGTTCCACAAGTCTACGTCCTTCACCGTTGGATTTAGTTAGATCCAACTCCTTCATTAAGTCGAGAATACCAATTCCTTCTTCAAATATAGTCTTATCCATTTGTGTAAATGGGATACTACCTTCATCTACCCCACCAGCAAATAGGGCTCTTGCAGCATTTTGAGCTTTTGTAGCTTCTTCTTCGCCATGAATTAGATTAGTTACTTCAAAGGCTAATACTTCTTTAGCTTTATTGATTTCTGCATCTTTGAATGCTCCTAATCTCTTGACCTCGTCCATTGGAAGGAATGTCAATAATGCAAGGAATTTCTCCACGTCTCTATCATCAACATTTCTCATATATTGATACAATTCATATGGAGGTGTTTTTTCTGGATCTAACCAGATAGTACCTGCTTCTGTTTTGCCCATTTTCTTTCCTTCTGCTGTGGTCAAAAGCTTAAAGGTCATTGCATAAACCTTATCTTCTTCAAGTTTTCTTACTAAATCATAGCCACCAAGGATATTTGACCATTGATCGCTTCCGCCAAGTTGAAGCTTGCAATTGTACTTTCTATACAATTCTAGGAAGTCGTAGGATTGCATCAGCATATAACCAAATTCAAAGAAGGTTAAGCCTTGTTCCATTCTATTTTTGTAAGCGTCCATTTGAAGCATTTTGTTAACAGAGAAGTGAACACCAATTTCTCTCATGAAGTCCAAATAATTAAGATCCAACAACCAATTTGCATTGTTGTCCATAATTGCTTTTCCTTCTGAAAAATCTAAGAATTTCTCCAATTGGATTTTAAATCTTCCTGCATTATGCTCGATAAATTCCTTTGTCATAACCTTTCTCATATCATTTCTGCCAGATGGGTCACCAATCATAGTAGTTCCGCCACCAATTAATGCTATAGGTCTATGACCTGATTTTTGCATATGCATCATAACCATAATTTGTAGGAAATGACCTAAGGTAAGACTGTCTGCTGTTGCATCAAACCCAATATAGAAGGTTACAGATTCATTACCTAACAATTCTCTTAGTTCATCTTCAAATGTAACCTGGTCAATATAACCTCTTTCACTTAAAACATCTAAAACATTTCTCATAATAATCCTCCTAAAACAAAAATAAGGGTGTTCACTCAATCCTAAAGGACGAGAGAACACCCGTGGTACCACCTTAATTTGCTTATAGCCTCAAACCACTTAAAGTGTGGCCTCCATTACGACTTTATAAAAAGAATTGTAATTCGCTAGACAATTCTTTATAGATCTCTCACCCCAATCTATTCTCTGTAAAAGCTCATTGTATAGCTACTGCTTCTTATCGTAAATATTTATAATTAAAAATATCTTAATATAATATTATTAAATTGTCAACTATTCTGTGACAACTAGTTCTTGACTATTTTCCCACAATCCGTGGATATTGCAATAGCTTGTTGCATAAAGTGTACCACTTGTATCTGCTTTAAATTTTAGTGCTGCAATATAGTCTGTAGTTACTCCTAATTCTCCATGAGCTGCAAAATCAACATTTGCAACTTCAACTGGGAACTTGCTACCTTCTGGTTGGAAATAAACCTTTATCCATGCTATGTGATGTTCCAACGTATTTGGATGTGGAATCTCTTCTCCTATAAGTACCTTAAGGTCAATTAATTCTCCTTTTTTTGCTGATTCTGGAGCATGTATAACTGGTACGTGTTTTTCTCCCTTCCAATCTCCTGTTTGATATAAATCACCTATTCTTTTCATATAAAAACCTCCATTTAATATATTTTATCCTAATATCTTTTTTATACCCCTTTATTTCTAAAAATCACTCTATTCTTTTTAAAGAATAGGGTATAATGTAAAATGAGACTGGTTTTAAGGAGAGATAAAATGAGTAAAATTGAATTGATTGCTACTACAACCTTTGGATTAGAAGCAGTATGTAAAAGAGAATTGATGAATTTAGGCTATAGCGATTTGAAGATAGAAAATGGTAAGGTTATATTTCCAGCTACAGAAAGGGATATACCGAAGACTAACCTTTGGCTTAGAACAGCTGATAGGGTATTATTAAGAATGGGAGAGTTTAAAGCCCTTAGCTTTGATGAATTGTTTGAAAAAACCAAGGCTCTCCCTTGGGATGAATGGATACCAGAAGATGGTAACTTTGTAGTTGAGGGAAAGAGTATTGACTCAAAGCTATTTAGTATTTCTGACTCTCAAAGAATTGTAGAGAAGGCAATAGTTGAAAAGCTAAAAACAAAATATAATGTAGATTGGTTTGAAAAAACAGGGGCCAAGTTTACAGTAGAGGTTTCTTTGTTAAAGGATATAGCTACCTTAACCATAGATACTTCTGGAGAAGGATTACACAAAAGAGGCTATAGAGATAGAGCAGGGGATGCTCCAATAAAGGAGACTTTAGCGGCTGCTATGATTTTACTAAGCTATTGGAACAAGGAAAGAACCTTATTAGATCCATTTTGTGGTTCAGGTACTATTCCTATAGAGGCAGCTATGATTGGGAAGAATATAGCTCCAGGCTTGGATAGAAAATTTGCTGCAGAAGAGTGGCCAAGGATTGATAAGGAATTTTGGTCAGAGCTAAGAAGAGAAGCGATGAAGGCTATAGATAATGATGTGCAACTAAATATATTGGGTTGTGACATAGATAAAAGATCCATGCTTCGTGCCAGAGACAACGCAGCCAATCTAGGTCTTGAAGATGACATTCAATTTTTCATGAAGGATATGAGAGATGTTGATTTAGAAAATGATTATGGCGTTGTCATAACAAACCCACCTTATGGTGAGAGAATTGGTGAAAAGGAAGAGGTTCAGCAGCTTTACACTGATTTAGGACTTAAGTTTAGAGAACTAGATACCTGGTCAATGTATGTAATTACATCAGATGATAGCTTTGAAAAATTATACGGTAAAAAAGCAGATAAAAAGAGAAAGCTATATAATGGTAGGATAAAGGTGGACTATTATCAGTTTTATGGACCAAGACCACCTAGGAAAGAAGAGATACAAGAATAGGAGGGTTTGTATGGGAATCTATACGAAAACAGGAGATAAGGGAACTACTGCCCTATTTGATGGAAATAGGGTATCAAAGGATGATATTAGAGTAGAAAGCTATGGAACTGTAGATGAACTTGGCACCTTCATGGGATTGGCAAAGAATTATGTTGAAGATAAAGAAATATATGACCTAATACAAGACATTCAAAACAAGCTATTTACAGTTGCAACGAACTTAGCTACAGAAGATGCAAGTAAGGTTAAACATCATATAGTAGAGCAGGATATTTTTGATTTGGAGAAGATTATTGATAAATACATGGGCTTATTGAATAACCCAACAGGATTTATAGTGCCTGGCTCCAATATTAAATCTTCATATTTACATGTTGCAAGAACTGTATGTAGGAGAGCCGAAAGAAGAATTATATCATTATCAGGAGTAGCTATAGTAGACCCTTTAGTTATAAAGTATGTTAATAGATTATCAGATGCTTTATATTCTATGGCGCGCTATTTAGAAGATGTTCAAGTGAAGGTAAAGTATGAATAGATAAAAAACACTTGTTTTCTGCTTCTATTAAATTTATCATTTATATGTAGAATTATTTCCTAGAATGTTATACAATATTGGTATCGAACTTGATGTAGATACTGCGATAAAATATTAACAATGATTTTACCAATTATTGTTTTAAATAGGTGATAATATGATAAAAAGTGAAGATTTATCTAAGCAAGTAGAAGAATTTAGTAAAAATGGCATATTGAATTATCACGTTCTTGAAGGCATGGCTGATTGGGTTCGTGTAGTAGATAACAAGGGTACAATTATATATGCAAATAAAGCAATGAAAAGTTCTTTAGGAGAAAATATAGTTGGAGTATCTTGTTATAAAGCTCACTGTAGAGAGAAGAGATGTGTCTTTTGCATAACCAATAGAAGTATACTAACTGGAGAAACTATGCAAAAAGAAGAGTTAATCAATGGTAGATATTATTCTGTGAAGAGCTCTCCAATCACCAATTCTGATGGGAAAATAACTGCAGCTGTTGAAGTTTTTAGAGATGTGACTAGAGAAAGAAAGCTTGAATTAGAGCTAATAGATAGAAATAAGATAATGAGAAAAGATTTACAGTTTGCTAAGAGGATTCAAGAAAAAATTCTTCCTAGAAAAGGAAGTATAGAAAATATAAACATAGACTATATCTATAAAGCTTCAGAAATGCTTAGTGGAGATATGTTTGATATATTTCGAATTGATGACGAAAATATAGGTATATATATTAGCGATGTTGCAGGTCATGGCATAGCTGCATCTATGATGACTATGTTTATTAGACAAACTATGAGGGCCATAGTTGCAGATATTTTGTCACCTAGAGTAGTTTTGAGTGAACTACATAGAAGATTTAGTCTTTTAAATTTAGAGCCTGACAAGTATTTTACAATCTTTTATGGAGTATACAACAAGGTGACTCATAAGTTTAGATTTTCAAATGCAGGTCACAATTGTATACCTGTAAAATTCAATGATGAAGGATTCAAATTATTAGAAATTAAAGGCTATCCTATCGCTATGCTATTTGATAGCATGGATTATAAGGAAGAATCTGCACTGCTAGTTGAGGGTGACAAGGTTCTATTCTATACTGATGGGATAACTGAAGCAAAAGATCACAATGGAACAGATTTTGGAGTTGAGGGGATTTTAGATACTATTTTGAAAAACCCTAACAATCTATTGGAAGAAATTGAAAGCAAATATATATACCATAGCTGGGGTGAACAAGACGATGATTATGCCTTGGTTTTAATGGAAGTTATGAAATAAACCTAGAATCTAATTCTAGGTTTTCATAAAAAGGAGGTATATTGTGGATATAAGAATCGATTACTCAAATAGCTTTATAAAGGACTATGAATTAGATTTTATGGTTCCATTTATCAAAAGGAGCCACAATTTATTAAAAGAAAAGAATGGACCAGGAAGTGACTATATTGGCTGGGTGGATTTACCTTTGAATTATGACAAAGAAGAGTATGCTAGAATAAAATCTGCAACTAGAAGAATACAG
>CAYZZR010000015.1:18560-22243 GCA_964482775.1 uncultured Tissierella sp.
GGAGTCATCAGATGTATTTATAGTAATTGGAATTGGTGGATCGTATCTAGGGGCTAGAGCTTGTATCGAAGCTTTAAGTCATACTTTCTATAACAATCTTGATAAGGATAAACGAAGCACTCCTGAAATCTATTTTGTAGGGAACAACATTTCGAGTACTTATCTAAAGAATCTTTTGGATGCTATAGAAGGTAAGGATGTAAGCGTAAATGTTATTTCCAAATCAGGAACTACTACAGAGCCTGCAATTGCCTTTAGAGTTTTCAAGGAATACTTAGAGAAAAAGTATGGAAAAGAGGAAGCTAGAAAGAGAATATATGCAACAACTGATAAAGCTAGAGGAGCATTAAAGCAGCTTAGCACTAGTGAAGGCTATGAAACATTTGTTATCCCAGATGATGTTGGAGATATTCTATACTAACACCTGTTGGACTACTTCCTATTGCTGTTGCTGGAATAGATATTGACAAGCTAATGGAAGGCGCCTTGTCAGGTCTAGAAGAATATTCAAATGAGGATATATCTTCTAACCATTGCTATCAATATGCAGCTATTAGAAATATTTTATATAATAAGGGCAAGGAAATAGAGATATTGGTTAATTATGAGCCTGCATTACAATATTTATCAGAGTGGTGGAAACAGCTATATGGCGAATCCGAGGGTAAGGATGGAAAAGGGATTTATCCTGGAAGTGCTAACTTTACAACGGATTTACACTCTATTGGACAGCTGATTCAAGATGGTAAAAGAAACCTATTCGAAACAACCATAAATATTGAAAGCTCTAAGGAAGAAGTAATCCTTACTGGTAATGAAGATGATTTAGATGGACTAAATTTCTTGGAGGGAAAAACTCTAGATTTAGTCAATAAGAAGGCATTTGAAGGGACTCTTATGGCTCATGTAAAGGGAAATGTTCCAAACTTAGTTATAAATGTTCCAGAACTTAATGAATTTTATTTTGGTAAGCTAATATATTTCTTTGAAAAAGCTTGTGCTATTTCAGGCTATACTTTAGGAGTCAATCCTTTTGATCAACCTGGAGTTGAAGAATACAAGAAAAATATGTTTAGTCTACTTGGAAAACCAGGATATTAATTGAAATAAAAGAATTTTAAATTTTAAATATGGATACAATAAAGACTAGTAACGAGGTGAACCTCATTGCAGCAGTGTGTAGAAACTGCAAGCAGTTTCCTCGAAGCTTAAGAGGAGGGTTTTTTATGAAAACTTTTACTAAGGTCTTTCTTGTATCATTTTTTTTCTTTTTTATTGCCTTTTTCTCAGGTTCAGTTGCATATTTAAAGGATAATGATATGGATGTAGTAGAGCATTTTGGTTTCGGCCATTATGAAAAGGAGGATATAGCAAAAACTATAATCAACAAACTAGAGACAAGTCCTAAAGAGGAGAAGGTCTATAGTTCCTTAGAGGATGCGCTTTCTCTTAGTCCAAGAGTCAATTTTCTAATTTTAGGCATGGAGGATGTGCGAGCTGATAGTATTTTATTGGTATCCTTCAATAAGGATTCAAAAAAACTCGATGTGATTTCAATCCCAAGGGATACCTATATACATAGAAAGGGGTTTGATAGTGGCGAGGAAAGAAAGATAAATAGTATATACTACAAGCATGGGACAGATGGTCTTATGAAAACTGTATCCTATATATTGGATGACATTCCTATTCATCATTATGTGATGCTTGACTATAAGGGAGTTGAAAATATAGTGGATATAGTTGGAGGTGTAGAGATAAAAGTCCCTTTTGATATGGTTTACAATGATCCCTATGCTAAACCTCCTTTAAATATTCATATAAAAAAAGGAATACAGACATTAGATGGAAAAAATGCCCTTGATTTTATTAGATGGAGAAAAGGTAATAAAAAAGTTGGATATATAGATGGTGATATTGGAAGGATTAAAGCTCAACAAACTCTACTAAGCTCCTTAGCTTTAAAAGCAAAAGAAAACATAATTCCCATAATAACTAAGGGTTATAAATATGTAGAAACAGATATTGGCATTATGGATATTCTAAGCTATGGTAGAGCAGCAATTGGCATAGAAAATGAAAAAATAAGCTTTAAGACTCTTCCAGGCAAGTCAGATTTAAGGCCAATTGGCAAAAAGATATATTCCTATTATGTTCACAATCAAAAGGAAGTAAGAAGTCTTCTAGAGGAGATATATAATGTTAAAAAGCAGTGAAAAGTGGAGGCGTCCACTTTTCACTGCTTTTAAACTGCTTTTTTTTCTTTATGATTAGCTATTATTGATTCTCCAATTTGGTATATATTTCCAGCACCCATTGTCAGAATAAGATCTCCATTTGTTACCTGCTTTATAATATAATCTTCTATTTCTTGGAAGGATCCAAGGTAGATAGAATTCTTTCCAAGTTCACTTATTCTATTGGCCAAATCTCTTGAATGGATTTCACCATTATCTAATTCTCTAGCAGCATATATGTCAGCAATAATTATCTCGTCTGCATCCATGAAGGACTTGGCAAAGTTGTTTAACAAGATTTTAGTCCTTGTAAAGGTATGAGGTTGGAAAACACAGTATATTTTACCTTGAGTGGACTTTCTAAGAGCTGACAAGGTTGCCATAATCTCTGTTGGATGATGGGCATAGTCATCTATAACCTTTACACTATCTATTGATCCTAATAATTCTAGTCTTCTGTGTACACCTTTATAATAAGTAATAAATTCAGAAATTATTTCCATTGGTACACCTAAGGTATAGCTTGCTGCAATAGCTCCAAGTGAATTGTAAATATTGTGTTTACCCATTACACTTAAAGTTATTTTATGATATTCTTTATTCCTAATATTTAGAGTATAGCTTGGGTATCCTTCTTTGCTATATGTGATATTTTCAGCTTTGAAATCACAATCACCAATAATACCGAATGATATAACCTTTGCCTTTGTATTCTCAATTACAAGACCTACATTTTCATCATCGGTATTTATTATAAGATGGCTTGTTTCTTCTAAATTCTTTCCATAACCAACGAAGGTATCAACGATATGATTCATACTCTTGAAATAATCCAGATGATCTTCATCTATATTTAGTATAATTGCCATTGTTGGAAAGTATTTTAAAATATTGGCTTTGTATTCACAAGCTTCAGTTAAAATAAACTCATTAGTACCAAGTCGAACATTTCCACCAATATCATCTAGTTGTCCCCCTATCAATATAGTTGGGTTTAGATTGCCGTGATTGGTTATTGTTGCAATCATGCTTGTGGTTGTAGTTTTACCATGAGTTCCAGATACAGCTATGGAATTTTTGTAGTTTTTCATCAAAGCACCTAAAAAAGTTGCTCTATCAATAACATCAATACCTAAAGATTGCGCAGCAACTAGCTCTATATTATCAGCTGAAATGGCATCTGTATAAATTACCAAATCTTTTCCTTGGATAATCTCTTTTTCATGGCCTATGTAAATTTCTGCGCCAAGCTTTCTCAATCTATCTATAATGTTACTTTCCTTATTGTCTGAGCCTGATACCTTGTAGCCTTCAATCAAAAGTATCTCTGCTAATCCGCTCATACTGATGCCACCTATACCAATAAAATGAATATTTTTATATTTATGTTCATTGGTGAAAAATTCATACATGTTGATTCCTCCTAAAAACTTAGTTATCTATTTT
>CAYZZR010000016.1:0-18678 GCA_964482775.1 uncultured Tissierella sp.
AATAAAAGCTCCTAAGTGTTTACATACTGTGACAAAAGAAGTTATAATAAAGACATTGTAATAATGATGAAGATTAAGTGAAGAAGGAAGGATATATGAAAATTTTAAAAGATTTATTAAAAGGTATGATAATAGGAATAGGTGCAGTAGCACCAGGTGTTAGTGGTGGCACTTTTGCGGTAATATTAGGAGTGTATGACAAAATAACCGATGCCATTGCAAATGTATTTAAAGATTTTTATAATATAGTAATATCTCTTATTCCATTAGGCATAGGGATATTACTTGGAGTGTTAGGCTTTAGCAATATACTAAATTATCTGTTTACAAATTACGAATTTCAAGTTAAGTTTCTATTTATTGGTCTAATGCTTGGATCTATCAACTCAGTCGTTAATGAAGCAAATAAAAAAGGCTTTAAGCCTATATATTTGCTTCCTAGTATTATAGCTTTTTCTATAACTGTATTGTTTATGATATTAGAAAATAGAGTGATAAATATAATACCGGAAGCAAATTTAGATTTGGCAAGTCTAATAATATATGGTGGAATTATTGGTTTTGGAACAATAGTACCAGGCATAAGCTCATCATTTATTTTGATGGTAATAGGTGCTTATGAAATCATTATAAAAGGTATAGCTGAAATCAATTTGCTTATAATAATACCAGTTGGTATTGGATTTAGTGTTAGTGTTCTAATATTTGCCAATATTATAAATATATTGTTTAGAAGATTCTATGGCTACACCTATTATACTGTTTTGGGTTTCGTTATAGGGTCGATTATCATTATGATACCTAGATTTGAATTTAGCATGGAATATGCAATTGGTATAGGTCTATGTGTAATAGGGTTTTTATTATCATATGGATTTAGCTTATATGGCAAAGCTAGCAAATAGTCGCAAAGGATGATAAAATGAAAAGAGAGTACATATTAGTTCTACTACTGATACTTGTATTGTTAGCAGGATGTAATTACGAAAAAGAATCTCCAAATGAAGAACCTAATGAAATAATACCACCAATAGTTGAATTACCTCAGAGTGATCCAATTGAAGAATTGATCAATGAAATGTCTCTTGAGGAAAAGATAGGTCAATTATTTATAATTGGCTTAGATGGTTTTGAGCTTTCAGATAAAGATAAAGCCCAGATTTTTGAAAATAAAATTGGTGGATATATATTATATAGTAGAAATATAGATAATAAATTACAATTAAAAAGCCTTTTAAATGCACTAAATGAAATCAACACAAATAATAAAATACCTCTTTTTCTTTCTGTTGATGAGGAAGGAGGAAAAGTAAGTAGATTATCTCATATTTATACCAAATTAAGAGAACTTTCAGCATTAGGTTTAAAAGATGACGTTAGACTTTCATATCAATATGGGCAGATACAGGGACTGAAACTTGCTAGTCTAGGTTTTAATCTAAATTTTGCACCCGTCTTGGACATAAACTCAAACCCCAAAAATCCGGTGATTGGGTCAAGAGCTATTGGCTCAACTGCAGAAATAGTCACTAAACATGGTATCGAAATAAAAAAGGGTATGGAGTCAGTAAATATAATACCTGTATTAAAGCATTTTCCTGGGCATGGAGATACAGAAGTGGATTCTCATCTAGAATTACCTTATATAGATAAATCCTATAAGGAATTAGATAACTTAGAGTTGATACCTTTTAAAACAGCTATAGATAACGGTGCTGATATGATTATGACTTCTCATATTTTATTTCCTTTAATAGATGATGAATATCCAGCCTCTATATCCTATAAAATAATTAATGATATATTAAGAAATGATCTTCACTTTGATGGCGTTGTTATATCTGATGATATGACTATGGGTGCTATTGTAAATAATTTTACCTTAGAGGAAGCATCAATTAACTTTCTTAAAGCTGGAGGCGACATTTTATTAATTGGTCACAATTCGGAAAATACAAAGCTAGTGATTAAAAGGATAAAAGATGCTATTATAGAAGGGGAATTAAATATAGAAGATATAGATAGTAAGCTATATCGAATATTAAGTTTAAAATCTAAATATAATTTAGATGGAAGCAACACTATTGATTTTGAGGAAGATGAAATTGATTTAAAGGCTATTGAGCTTAATGATAAATTGAAATAGGGGGATGTCTTTTGAAAAAGGTAATTGGAATTGATTTGGGAGGTACAAGTATAGTAGGTGGTATAATAAATGAAAATGGCGAAATATTGTCAAAAGCTCAAATGGAAACAGGTAAAGGGGTAGGGTCAAAAGAGGTACTAAGACGTATATCACTTATTGTTAATGAGCTTTTGGACTTTGATAGTGAAATTCTAGGAATAGGAATAGGGTCCCCAGGATTTATCGATATAGTAAATGGTAGAGTATTGAGTGTTGGTGGAAATATCGAATCTTGGCAAGGAACTGATATAAAAGCAGAGTTGAACAAGATGTTTCCAGATATAAAGATTTGTGTTGGAAATGATGCAAACGTTGCAGGTCTATGTGAAGGGTGGATTGGAGCTGGCAAGGATTTTAATAGTTTTATTATGATAACCTTAGGTACTGGCTTAGGTGGTGCCATATATACAAATGAAGTAGGAATATGGTATGGCCATAACTATCAAGGTGCTGAACTGGGACATGCTATTTTATATCCAAATGGCATAAAATGTGTTTGTGGACAAAAGGGATGCTCAGAAAGATATATTTCTGGTACAGCTATAGAAAATTCATATTATGAGCTGTCTGGAAATAAAAAGAGGGGTAGAGAAATATTTGATCTATACTTTACAGATGAGAATGCAAAAAATGTAATAGATAAGTTCGCAGATGATTTAGCTATTTATATTTCAACATTAAAGAATATTTTTGATCCTGAAGGAATTATAATCGGTGGTGGAGTTATAAACTCTAAAGAATATTGGTGGGAAAGAATGATTAGCCACTATGAAGCTTATGTAAATGATTCAAAGGGTATGAAAATAGTTCCTGCTATATATCTAAACAATTCTGGGGTTATTGGAGCTGGAAAGTTAGCATTAGACTACATAGATAAATCAATGGACTAATAAATTATCTTGAAAAAATAAAGCATATCACTGGATATGCTTTATTTTTTACTCTCATCTTTATTGAGTTTATATACAAGTGAAAATCCTACAATTGCAGCTAAGGTTGCAATTCCAACAGCTAGTTTGAATCCACCTATGGAGTAGATTATTGAACCAAAAATTGAATAAAATGTAACTGTTAGGGCGTTGACTGTATAAAATAGACTCATAAAAGTGCCTCTATTCTCTGGAGAAATTTCAGTAGCATAGGCTTGATATGAAGTCCAACCACCATCTAAACCAAAAGCAAATAGAAAGCAGAAGACTATAATAACAGGTAGGCTATTTATATAAGGAATAGCAAAAAGTGATGCTACCATTATAGAAAAAAGAAAACTAGAGAATTTTAGTTTACCAATTCTATCTGTAAATATTGCTGAACAACCAATCCCTAAGAGAGTTCCTATAGCTATTAAGGTATATATAAAACCTATTTGCACCTGCGATAGACCAAATTCACTAGACATATAGATTCCTAGAAAATTCAATAGAATTGAAGGCGCTGTGGTAATAAAAAATATTGATATAAAGATTTTTATATTCTTTGGTTCCTGAAGTAATTGAAAGAATCTTTGCTTATCAAATTTCTTATTTTCATCCGTTGATGTTTCGGGCAAGAACAACAATAGTATTAGAGCCAATATACCTAACATTGTAAGTGGTATATAAACGCTTGAAATATTGTTGAATTTGGATATTAAAGTAGCTGAATATAATGGTGAAAATAAAACTGCAATGCCAAAAGCAATTCTTAATATTCCCGACGCTTTACCTCTTTTATCATAGTCTATAAACTCTGATACATATGAAAGGTTTGTTCCACTAAGAGAATAATAACCTAGTCCAATAAGTATTCTTGCAAGACCGAAATGTAATGGATTATGTGAATTTCCAGCAATGAAAGTACCTAGAATAAACATAATCAACGCTGCTGATAACATTTTTTTCTTTCCAAATCTATCTGAAATTATTCCAAGGTAAGGAACTAGTATGCCTACAGCTGAGTAGCCAAGATTAAAGAGAATCACATAGTTATCACCAATATTGAAATAATTAGAAAGAAAAGGGGCTAAAGGCCCTATAAGGTTCATTTCAGTTGCTATAACAAATTGAATAATAAAAGTAGTTACAAAAATAAGTATTTGATTCATATATCCCCCTAAAACTTGATTTTATGGTAATCAATTGTAAAAACATTAAAAATAATATATAATATTTTAGTGATTACTTATAAAAGCTATTATACCATAAATTATCAAATGAAGCTTAAAGGAGCATATAAATGTTAAAAAGATTTGTTTCATACTATAAGCCACATAAGACCTTATTTTTTGTGGATATGTTTTTTTCTTTCTTAATTTCAGTTTTTGATTTAATATTTCCTATATTTACAAGGAATATGATAAATGTAGTTATTCCAAATGGACAAATGAATCTCTTGTTTAAATGGTCTGTGTTTATGATTGTATTGTTTGTATTTAGATATATAAGCAGCTATATAGTTGCTTATTGGGGTCATATTCTTGGAGTGCGAATCGAGCAAGCTATGCGTGAGGATATTTTTGCGCATTTACAAACATTGCCATTCAGTTATTATGATAATACAAAGACAGGTCATATAATGTCTAGAATTATCAACGATCTTAGAGACATTACTGAACTGGCGCATCATGGGCCTGAAAATATATTTATATCATTAGTAATGTTATTGGGTTCATTTTTTGTATTGTTAGCAATTGAATGGAGATTAACATTAGTTATTTTTGCTTTTATTCCTGTAATGCTATGGTTTGTTATGAAAAGAAGAAACAAAATGGAGGAGTCATTTACACAAGTAAGAAAGAGAATTGCCAATGTAAATTCACAACTTGAAAATAGTATTTCTGGAGCAAGAGTAGCAAAATCTTTCACAAACGAAGAATTTGAAATAGAGAAATTCAATGAAGGAAATATAGAGTACTCAGAAGCAAGAACTGAGTCATATAAGGTTATGGCAGAATTTTCAGCAGGTATGGGTATTATTTCAAATGTTTTAAACTTAATAGTAATATCTTTAGGAGGATATTTTGTACATTTAAAAGTAATAGATATGGGCGATTTATTTGCATATACCTTGTATGTAAATTTCTTTATGCAGCCAATAAAACGATTAACTGATTTCACACAGCAGTTACAGGATGGTATGAGTGGATTTAAGAGATTTATTGAAGTTATGGATATTAAACCTGATATTATAGACAAGGTAGATGCTATAAATATCAGTAATGTAGTAGGGGATATAGAATTTAGAGATGTGTCATTTAGCTATAATAATGGAGAGGATACTGTACTTTCTAACTTAGACATCAAAATCAAAGCTGGAAAAACAATTGCTTTAGTTGGCCCCTCAGGTGTTGGAAAGACTACTCTCTGTCATCTAATTCCTAGGTTTTATGATATCAAAGATGGAGAGATATTACTTGATGGTCTTGATATAAGAAATATTACCTTGAGGTCATTAAGAAAAAACATTGGATTAGTTCAACAAGATGTATTTTTATTTACTGGAACAGTTAAGGATAATATTAAATATGGTAAGCCAAATGCATCCGATGAAGAAATAATTGCTGCTTCTAAAAAAGCTAGCATACATGATTTCATTGAGACACTACCTGACAAATATGATACCTTCATAGGTGAAAAAGGAGTTAAGTTATCAGGTGGACAAAAACAAAGGGTATCTATAGCCAGATTGTTCTTGAAGAATCCACCTATTCTTATACTGGATGAAGCTACTTCTGCTCTTGATAATCAAACTGAGATAATGATTCAAGCTTCATTAGAAGAACTTTCGAAAGGTAGAACTACCTTAGTTATTGCACATAGACTTTCAACTATAAAAAATGCAGATGAAATATTAGTATTGACAGGGCAAGGTATAGTTGAACAAGGAAGTCATGAAGAATTGTTAGCTAAAGATAATATATATGCAGGTTTATATAACTCTCAATTTAGACATTTAACCAATTAGTATCAAATAAACCTTTCCTAACATATATTATATCGAGGCTAATATTCTATGCCTCGCTACCATTACTTAATTTAGAGTATTAGGGGAGGTTTTATTATGGATTGGGATTATCCTGAGTTGTATTACCGAATTTATCCAAAAGTCATCCGATCAATTAATAATCATTTAGATAATAATTTTTCTAATGAGATGATAAATGAAGAAAAATTCGATTTAATTGTAGACGATGTATATCGAAATTTAATTGATGAATGCCCTGAAATTAACAATGATCCAAATGAAAGAAGAGGAAGGGCTAGAGCGAAATCAACACAAAGTATTTTCTACGGGAGAAGACAAATAGTTAGGGATTTAATATCTATATTATTGATTTCTGAACTACTCAGAAGAAATTCATATGGTGGAAACTATCCTTATCCATATTAATTTCTAGGCAAATTTATCATATATCCGATAAAAAATTGTAGACATTTTTTTATAGTATTATTTCATCTAATAGGCTAATATAGCCTATTTTTGTTTCTTTATTGTAACTATTTTTTAATTAATTTGTAACTAATGATTGTACAAGTTATAATAAGATTATAGGTAATAATGGTAAGGAGCATAGCTATGAGAAATGATGACAGAATAAAAAGAAACAGAAAAGAATTTTTATTAGTAAGTATTGTGATTATATTTGTAATGGCAATTGTATTAGGAATATTGTTAAAAATGAATATTTTAGGAAATAGTATTGCAGAAGCTGTTAATGTAAATGAAACATTGAATATTATAAATGCTAATAACCCGATTAAGAATGCTTTAAATGATGAAATAGAAATGCACAAAATAAAAAGAGCTGAGTTATATGTTAAATCACAAAAAAAGATAATTAGTGATAGAATCCTTGAAGAAGAGAGGTTAGAAGCTGAACGAATTGCAGAAATTAGGGCTAGTGGCAAGGTAGCTTATTTAACTTTTGATGATGGTCCATCTGTAGTTGTAACTGATCAAATAATGGATATTCTTGACAGTTATAATATAAAAGCAACATTTTTTGTAATAGGATATATGGCTGAAAGACATCCTGAAATTGTTAAAAGAGTGTATGAGAATGGACATAGTATAGGGAACCACACTTATTCTCACAATTATGGTTATATATATAGAAATTCTAGGAATTTTTTAAATGATATAGAAAAATCGAACAAGACATTGAAGAATATTCTAGGTGAAGAATTTTCTACAGATATTATAAGATTTCCTGGAGGATCCTTTGGTGCAAATAAAGCACCTATGAAATATGCAGTGAAGAAAGCTGGATACAAGTATTTTGATTGGAATTCATTAAATGGAGATGCAGAAGGTGTAGATTTATCGGTTGATCAACTAATCAAAAGATTTAAAGACACTTCTAAGAATAAAAAAAGAACTAGTTGTTTTAATGCATGATACTGATCAAAAACAATCAACTGCTGATTCTTTAGAGTATATAATTGAATATCTTTTAGATAATGGATATATTTTTGATGTTTTAGATAATTATGAATAAAAGATTGGAGTGATAAATGTGGGAAATTCTATTCTAGTAATCGAAGATGAGGAATCAATAAGAAAATTTGTGAAAATTAATCTAGATAGGTCTGGATTTAATGTTAAAGAAGCTGCAACCGGAGAAGCTGGTATTGATATTGCTAGGAATGAGCAAATTGATATTGTGGTGCTAGATATTATGTTGCCTGGAATGGACGGATATGAAGTATGTAAAGTACTTAGAAACGAGTTTCCACATTTAGGAATAATAATGCTGACTGCAAAAAGTCAAGATATTGATAAAATTATGGGGTTGGAATATGGAACGGATGATTACATGACAAAACCATTTAATCCTATGGAATTAGTACTACGTGTTAAGTCATTAGCTAGAAGAATGGAAAAAGCGACGGACGATGAGGAGCAAATATTATCCTTTGAACCATTTAAAATAGACGTTTATTCCAGAAAGTTTTACAATAGAGATATTGAGTTAGAGTTAACACCTACAGAATATTCTATTGCAAAATTGTTTATGGAAAACCCAGGTAGAGCTTTTAAGCGTGATGAAATTCTTAATCTTGTTTGGGGTTATGATTTCGTAGGAGATTCAAAGATAGTTGATGTAAATATTAGAAGATTAAGATCGAAAATTGAAGAGGATTCAAGTAAACCTTATTATATTGAAACGGTATGGGGTATTGGATACAGATGGCGAGATAGAAACTAGGGGATGAGTATGAGGAGAAGTATACGTACGCGACTTGTTATAAATTTTATGTTGGTTATTATAATTACCGTTTTAATACTTGAAATAGTTTTAATAAACGGTATAAAAAATTATTATTATAAG
The DNA here is from genome assembly GCA_964482775.1 of uncultured Tissierella sp. GTDB lineage: Bacteria > Bacillota > Clostridia > Tissierellales > Tissierellaceae > Tissierella_B. The sequence goes on from CAYZZR010000016.1 coordinate 8,496, forward strand.
AATGTAGAGGATATTTTATCAAATCAAATTGAATTTTCTTCTACCTTCTATTCTAGATACTTCTCATCTAGCTCACTTGAAGAGATAATTATTGATGATGTTGATGTATTTTGGCAACACACTAATGCACAGGTTCAAATTTATACTTTAGAGGGAGAACTACTAATGGACTCATTGGGGGTATCTCAAGCTAAAGATGAAATTGCACCTGATATTTTAAATGCAATTAATAATGGTAAAGGAGTTTGGAATGGCTTGGTTTCTTATGATGAAAACCCTGTAATGGCTGTATCTATGCCATTGAAATTCCAAGGAACTTCTATTGGAATCATTAGATTTGTTTCTTCTCTTCATGAAACAAATATTATAATAAATGCTATAAATAAGTTCTTGATAGTAATGGGAACTACAGTTGTTATAATATCTGGACTAGTTAGTTTATTTTTAGCTAATTCCATAGTAAAGCCTCTTAGGGAGGTTACAAAAGTAGCAGAAAAATTAGCAAACGGACAATTTAAAACTAGAAGCAAAGTTACTAAGAATGATGAAATTGGAAGATTGTCAAGAACATTAAATTATATGGCTGATGAAATAATTAGAAAAGAACAATTAAAAAATGATTTTATTTCATCTGTTTCTCATGAATTAAGGACTCCGTTGACATCTATCAAGGGATGGGCAATTACATTAAATACAGATGAGCAGCCAGATAAAGAGTTATTAAAAATGGGACTAGATATTATAGAAGATGAAAGTGATCGTCTTACACTTTTAGTAGAGGAACTTCTGGATTTTTCTAGATTTACCTCTGGAAGAATAAGACTTGATAAGGATAGTTTTAATATAATGAATACTATTTTTACTATAGAAAAACAATTGTTGCCAAGAGCAAAGACTAATGGAGTAACATTTGAAGTGAATCTGGAGAATGATTTAAGTATAATAGTAGGAGATGAAAATCGGATTAAACAAGTATTTATTAATATATTAGATAATGCATTTAAGTTTACAGATATTGGTGGTTCAGTAAAAATGAATGCTTATGTTAAAGAAAAAGAGATTTTAATAGATATAATAGATAATGGAGTTGGTATCCCTCCTATAGATTTGCCAAATGTAACAGAAAAATTTTATAAAGGAAAAAATAGTAAATCTCATAGTGGAATAGGCCTATCTATAGCTGATGAAATTGTAAAGCTACATGGTGGAGAATTGGCCATTGAGTCAGAAGAGGGTGTTGGTACTAAAGTATCTATTAGGTTACCCTTAGAGGAGGTGGGAATATGAAGAAGATAATTATGACTATAATTTTGACAACTATCTTGCTCGTTTTATCCTCTTGTACAATTGTTGAGGGTGACATTAGTGAAAGAATAGCTTCTCCCCAAAACAATACACCACCTATATTAGGTAAATGGGAGATTGTGGAGGTAGAAAAAAAAGCTTATTCTAATTTAAGCAATGGGGATCCAGAATTATTAATTGGTAGAGAAGGCCTATTCCATAAAGAAGGAGTTGTAATAGGTGATGACTATACTACTAAACCATCTTTTAAAATAAAAAATGTCAATGCTTCAGATTATCTCTTATATAAGTATAAAACTAGTCCTCTAATGCTAGGGATTGAGACAGAAACAGTAGAAGTGATTAATATATTTAATGATAATGCTTATTTCTATGAACTGATCAAAGTGGACGATGACACAATGTTGATTCATATAGATGAATCCTTCTTTAAATTTGAGCGAATAGTAGATGAGGTAAGTAAAGATGAGATAATGAGATATATAAATGTTGAAAAGAGCGTACTTAGAACTCTTGGAACAACTGAAGAAGTTGATATAAGAACGGGGGTACTGTTAGGAATCAAAGTACCTAGTTTTGATGAAACTAATCAAGTGCCAGTTTGGTCTTATAAAACAATATGGATAAATAGTCAAAACAGAGTTCTTAATGGCATCTATGAACTAGATGACCTATTAATGCCTAGAAAAAATGGTTTTTGGATTATTGATTCAGAAAGAATCGCTGCTGATGAATCTATCAGTGATGAGATTACTGCAATACCACAGTTCAGAGTAGATGCTAAAGAATCAATTATAGATGATTCATCTGAGTATTTTGCAAGAAATAGTTATGAAGTTTTATATGGTTTAGAAACTAAAAATGAAATGATTGCTTTATATGATAATGTTCAAAAGACTAAAACCCCATCTATTATCAAAAACATCCTATTTATTGGTAATGATTATATATCTATTGAAAATATTGACTTGGATAGAAATTCTCGTCAAACCTTACAAGTATATGCAATAGATAACTTAGATGAGAAGAAGCCAATAAAGCTTACGGATTTAATAGGTGCAAATGGAAGTGAGATTTTTACTGATGGAGCAAGAAGTGTATTATCTTTAGACTCCGATATAGTAATAAACGAAGAAAATGTAGGCTTGGCTAGAAGAAATGGATATTGGATTATGAAGGGAAGGATTAATTACAGACAGAATGAAGAAGAATTATTTAAGGATTTCAATATAAAGGCTATTCCTCCAAAAGAGATGGTGAGCTACGATGAACAAACCATACCTTGGGATGCTGTAAGACTAAATATTCCTGATTTAGTTGATGTGTTCTCATCTCCAAATAATGAATATATAGTAGTTGTAACTGGAACTCATATTATCATCTATTATCTAGAAGATGGTATTCTTGTAAACAAGCCAGTTGCTAAGATTAAACTACCATATGATGCAACGGTAATCATGTCAGAATGGGCTGTAGGTAGATACTCTAATATATGGGAGAATGAAGTCATTAATAGTGGTGGAAGAAAATTAGAATATTAATTGTGTGTAAGCACAACATGAGGGTATATAGATTAAAGAAAGGGGCTGATAGATATGAAAGAATTACTTAATTATCTGGAAAATGGGGAAACTTTATTATTTGTTGCCTTGTCTGCAGTTATAATTACCTTGGTTTCACATTTCGTATTTAAAAAATATCGATTTGTTAAATATGTACCTGGTTTAATATATATGGCCTTAGGAGTCTATAACCTATTAATGGTTTTTGATGATTTAGTAAGTGCTAATAGTATGGACAATATTTTGCTCTTCTTAATTCTTTTTGCCAGCGGAATTATTGGTCTATTTTTTGCATTGATAATAGGTATTTACAATAAGCCTCGAAGAGCAAAAAAGTAAATGTATATACAAAAAAATAGGGTGCTTATATAAGTGCCCTATTTATATATACCAAGTATTTATATTTGTTGTAGATATACCAATAGCGCCTGCATCAATAGCTGATTGGACATCTGACTTTTCAATAATCAACCCACTTGCTATAAGTGGAATCTTTGTCTCATTATAAATTTTATTAATTATTCTAGGCATAATTCCTGGAGATACATCTACAGCATGTGGTCTTAATGATTTGATGGACTGAAGTCCTTCATTTAGACAATCAGAGTTATGAATATACATAGTTTCTATTGTAAAGACACCCATATCTCTGCTTAGTTTTATGAGGTTGTTTTTTTTTGAAATTATTCCATCTAATTCTATGTTTTTTATAATATATTCTAATCCCCAAGTGTCTTTTGAGAATCCATCTATTGAATCAATATTGATAAATAAAGCTTTATTTTTTGATTTTACTCTCTGCGATATTTCCTTAAGATTAAAAATATTACCATTCAAGAGAAAAATGTTCATAGCAGGAGAGTCTAAAGCAATATTTAAATTGTCTAGATTTTTAATTGAAGCAATAATTGGATTTTTATTTAAATTTGAAAAAAGTACACTCATTATACTATTCCATCCCTATTAATTCTAATTTTTTTTTTCTTGTAAGCTTCTTTATATGCCATTCCCTACTTTGTGCTTCAATTTTATCCTCGAATTCTTCGTAGTAGCATAGTACTACTGGGGTTCTTCCCCTAGTATACTTTGCACCAATACCTTTGTTGTGAGTATTAATTCTCTTTTTCAGGTCATTGGTATAACCAGTATAAATAGTATTGTCTGAGCACTTCACCATATATACATAGTACATATGCACACCTAATCTTCTAAGAGTTCTCTTAGAATTTTTGAAATAATATCAAAAGAGTAACCCTTTCTTTGTAAAAAACCAGCAATCTTTCTATAAGTAGCATTTTTATCTTCTTTAGTATAAGTTCTTAGCTTTTTTGTAGCTAAGTCCATAGCTGTTTCATATTCTAGTTCAGGATCAACATCTAATGTTTTTTCTATAACATCTTTAGAAATACCTTTATTCAATAGTTCATATTTAATTCTAATTGATCCAAATTTGTTTAAATTTTGCTTATCTATAATAAAGCTGTTGGAGAAAGCTATGTCATCTAGAAGATTATATTCTCTTAAGAAATTAAAAGTATGGCTTATATAATCATCCTCATAACCTTTTTTTGATAAAGCCCTATAAAGTTCTTTTTCTGACCTTTGTCTATATGATAAGAGATTTAAGGCATGATTTGTAACCTTTTGCTGTTCTTCTGCCTTTAATACACTATCGATATAATCTTGGTCTATATCATCGTCAACATAAAGCTTGTATTTGTATCTAAGTTCATCAGTTATTCCAAATGCAAATTTATTATCTATATAAATATTGACTCTTTTACAATTTTTTTGAGGTTCTATGTTAGTTATTTTCATCTGCTTCCTCTTTCTAAACAATTTCTTTATAGGTGAACAAATTATGACTTTTTAGTGCTGTTATAGATTATATATAGACCTAATAAAATTAGTAAGGCAGGCCAATATATTGTAAATCTCAGCAATCTAGGATTGATTATTTTTATTAGAAGGTAAGCTCCAATAAGAATCAAGCCCACACCTATTACTATAGGAGAATTGTTATTAACTCTAGGCTCTTCTCCATCTTGGTATATATAGTCAAAATCAAGATTCTCTGGAATAATTAGAGCACATAAAAAATATGCTAATCCAGCAACTCCAAATGACACTAAGCCCATAATAAACCATATAATTCTAACTAAATTGGCATCAATATTAAAATATTCAGCAAAACCACCACAAACACCCATTAATACCTTATTGCTTCGAGATTTAGTTAACTTTTTCATTGCAATGCCTCCTTTTATACAATTATATATTAACAGATTTACGAGTAAAGATAAATAGTGTATCAAATTAATTCCAATTGTAAAGACTTTATGGTAACATATAGATTATTAGAGGAGGTGCCTTATGTATAGCTTAATTTCATTGGCTTTTAAGTATATATTCATTATAATAATTTATTTATTTATATTTAGTATAATTAGACTTATTTATTTAGATATAAAGAGCATAAATACAGTAACTCTTGAAGGGGGAGCCTATTTAAAATTGATAAATAGGATTGATTCATTGCCATATAAAATGAGGGAGCATTATTCAATAGATGAAGAACTAACTTTAGGAAGACATTCTGAAAATGATATTTTTATAAAAGATCCTTTTGTATCCAAGAAACACTTTAAGATTGTAGAGGATGAGAATGACTTTTATTTAGAAGATTTAGAGAGCGCAAATGGTACATATCTAAATAAGGAAAGAGTAGAGGATGTAGTAAAGCTATCTAATGGAGATATTATAAAAGTAGGAAATATAGAGTTTTTATTTGTTGATAGAGGATAGGAGAGCAATATGCTAAGAAAAGGAATAAGTGTGAATTCACCCAGAAACTTGTTATTCTTGTTTGAAGTTTTGTCATTATTTTTGCTATTTGTATATAATTGGGATTTTACTGATAAGAATACATACATTACAGGGATTGGTTTAATATTAATCATTTATATTTCGAATTATATTCTATTGAAGATATCAAATGGAGATAATTATATATTTCTAATTGTTACTATGTTGCTTTCTATAGGCGTTATTATGATTTATAGAATTGATTCAGAGCTAGGTATAAAGCAACTAATTTGGATATCTGTAGGAATATTAATTTTTTACTTAACCTACTTTATATTGAAATTAATTAAGGGATGGCAAAGATGGGCTCTATTATATATAGGTTTGTCTTATATGCTGTTTTTTTCAACTTTTCTATTAGGGAAAAGAACCTATGGCGCAATTAACTGGATTCGTATAGGAGGTTATAGTTTTCAACCTGCAGAAATAACAAAGATTTTATTGATATTCTTGATAGCTGCATATTATACTAATGAAGATTTTTTTAAAAAATTCAAATATGGTAACTATTATTTGTTGGCCATAGTATATTCATTTATAGCTTTACTATTTTTGCAAAGAGACTTAGGTACTGCTTTGATCTTTTATAGTATATTTATTGCGCTTCAATACATTTATGAGAGTGATCGAAAACTAATTATCATAAATATTTGTTTGGCCATAATTGGTGGTATTTTTGGGTATTTAGCATTTGATCATGTTAAGGTTAGAGTTCTTACTTGGATTGATCCCTGGTCTTATATAGATAATAAGGGATATCAGATAACCCAATCATTATTTGCAATAGCAGAAGGAGGTTTTTTTGGTACAGGTTTAGGATTAGGTAATCCAGAATTTATACCACTAGCCTATACTGATTTTATTTTTTCTGCTATTTGTGAGGAAATGGGCATATTCACAGGAATAGGTATAATTATGCTTTTTATGATTTTAGTTTATAGGGGATTTAAAATAGCATTAAATCAAAATAACAAGTTCTTTCGAATACTAGCTTTAGGTGTAAGCACTCTTTTTGGGGTTCAATCTATTATAATTTTAGGTGGTGTATTGAAAGTACTTCCTTTGACAGGTATAACTTTACCATTCGTTTCATATGGAGGCAGTTCCATATTATCTAGCTTTATTGCATTGGGAATACTTCAAGTTGCATCAGAGGACTTATCTATGGGAGATGAGGCATAATGAATATAGAGAATAAGAGAATTATTATAATACTTGGATTTATTTGTCTTCTATTTACTGGTCTAATAGGATATATGAGCTATTTTCAAGTTTTTAAAGCTGAAGATATTAAAGCAAACTCATATAATAAAAGACTATGGATAGATGAAGAAAGCATTTTAAGAGGATCTATCCTAGATAGGAATGGGAATATTCTAGTTTATAGTGAAAAACAGGATGATTCCATAATAAGATTTTATAAATATGGTAGATTATATAGTCATATAATTGGATATAGTTATAGAGAATATGGCAAAGCAGGTCTAGAGCTTACATTCAATAATCAATTGTTAAATATAAATGAAAATTCAGCTATAGACGATTTTATAAATATAGTTGCTCCAAATTCAATAGGTAATAACTTAGAGTTGACATTAGACCATGGTACACAGGAAAAGGCGAGAGCACTTTTATCTGGCAAGAAAGGATCAATTGTAGTTATGAATCCTAAAAATGGAGAAATATATGCAATGGTAAGTTTGCCAGATTTCGATGTATCAAGTTTAAGAGAAAATTGGGGGACAATATCAGAGGATACAAACAGTCCTTTGATAAATAGAGCAACTCAAGGACTATATGCTCCTGGTTCTGCATTTAAGATTATAAGTGCATCTTCAATTTTAGATATGGCTAGTATTGATGAGAATTATGACTGTACAGGTACTACAGTTATAGATGGTTATCCATTTAAAGATTATCAAAACCGCTCACATGGAAAGCTTACATTATCACAAGCTCTAGTTCATTCATGCAATACTTATTTTACAGAGAAATCTTTGATTGTTGGTGAGGATAATCTTAGAAGTACAGCGGAGAGCTTTATGTTTAACAAAAACATTCCCTTTGATTTGCCTGTTAAGATTTCTCAATTTCCTAAGGGAAAGCTTGGAAAAACAGATTTAGCTGCTTCAAGTATTGGGCAAGGAAGGGTACTTGCTACACCGCTAAATATGGCTATGGTAGCCTCTGCTATTGCAAATAATGGAGAAGTTGTGAAACCAATTTTAGTTAAAAATGTAGTAACAACAACTGGTAAAATCTTAAAGACATATGAAAGTGAAGCTATTTCTGTTGCAACTGATAGTTTAAAGGCTAATGAGATCAAGAATATGATGATTGATGTTGTAAAAACTGGAACTGGTAAGGGTGGAAGTATAAAGAATGTTCAAGTTGCTGGGAAAACAGGTACTGCAGAAAATGCTTCTGAAAAATCTCATGCTTGGTTTGTTGGTTTTGCACCTGCAGCAGATCCAAAACTTGCAATTGCTGTTGTATTAGAGGAAGAGGGGTCTACTGGAGGTACATCGGCAGCACCAATAGCCAGAGATCTGATTATATATGGATTGAATAACATTAAATTTTAGGAGGTAAATATGGTAAGTAAGGAAATCTTAGAGAGAAAAGATATAGAGATTGAATCAAAATGGGATATAGAGTCGGTCTATGAAAACATTGATGCTTGGAATGTAGATTATGATAAAGCAATTAACATAGCAGAAGCATTTGAAAATCATAGGGATAAAGTTGTTCTTAGTAGTGAAAATCTTTATAATACACTTTGTGATAGAGATCAATTGTATAGATTGGTAGAAAAGTTATATTCATATTCACATATGATATTAGATGAGGATACAAGACTAGCTAGTTCACAAGAACTATCTGATCGTGGAATGAGTCTTTATGTTCAGATACAAGATAAAACATCATTTTTAATTCCAGAAATATTGTCTATAGATGAAGATACATTAGACTCATATTTAAAAGAAAAAGAAGAGTTAAATATATATAAACAATATTTAGATGATATTTTAAGACAAAAAAAGCATGTACTGACTGCAAGAGAAGAATCAATTTTAGCTCAATTTGGAGAAGTAGCCAGCTCATCCGAAAAGATATTCTCCATGCTTAATGAGGCTGATTTAAAGTTTCCTATTATTAAAGATGAGAATGGTGAAGAGTTAGAGATAAGCTCAGGAAATTTTATCCCATTGATGGAGTCAACTAATAGAGAAGTCAGAAAAGATGCATTTCAAGAAGTTTACAAAACATATAACAATTTTAAAAATACATTTGCTGCAACTCTAAATGGAGATTTGAAAAATAATATATTTAACTCAAAACTAAGAAATTATGAATCTAGTAGAGAAGCAGCACTTAGCTCAAATAATATTCCTTTAAAAGTGTATGATAACTTATTAAAAGCAATTCATGCTAATTTAGATTCTTTGCATAAATATATGGATATTAGAAAAAGAGTTTTAAATTTAGATGAACTTCATATGTATGACTTATATGTTCCAATTGTATCGGATGTAGATTTTAAGATACCATATCAAGAGGGAGTAGAGCTAATTAAAAAGGCTTTAAAACCATTAGATGAGGAATACTTAAAAGCCATGGATGAAGGTTTTAAGTCTAGATGGATCGATGTTTATGAAAATAGGGGAAAGCGTTCTGGAGCATATTCAGGCGGTTCATACGATACAATGCCTTTTATCCTTTTAAACTATCATGAAACATTAGATAATGTTTTTACAATTGCTCATGAAATGGGACATTCAATGCATAGCTATTTTACTAGGAAGAATCAACCTTATGTTTATGGGGATTATGGTATATTTGTTGCCGAAGTTGCTTCTACAGCCAACGAATCCATACTGCTAAATTATATGTTAAAGAATGTGAAAAATAAAAATGAAAAGCTATTCTTATTGAATCATTATTTAGAGTCCTTTAGAACAACTGTCTTTAGACAAGCGATGTTTGCTGAATTTGAAATGTTGATACATGACCACTTAGAGAAAGGTGGAGCTATTACTGCTGACTATCTTTGCGAAACATATAAAGAATTAAATAAGACATATTATGGTGAAAATGTTGTTGTAGATGATGAAATAGCAATTGAATGGGCAAGAATACCTCATTTTTACTACAACTATTATGTATTTCAATATGCAACTGGATTCTCAGCTGCAGTTGCTTTGTCACAAAAGATTATAAATGAAGAAGATAATGCTGTAGGTAGATATATAGATTTTTTGAAGAGCGGCAGTTCTGATTATCCTATTAATGTCTTGAGAAAAGCTGGAGTAGATATGGAAACTGAAGAACCAGTTAATAATGCTATGAAGTTATTTAAGGATTTAGTTGATGAATTTGATAGACTAATTTAAACTTTAATAAGAATATTAGTTAAAATAAAATGGTTATTGCATGTGCAGTAACCATTT
>CAYZZR010000016.1:18778-20608 GCA_964482775.1 uncultured Tissierella sp.
TTACTTTTAAGATTTTCCCAATATGAATCCTTGCTAAGACTTATCTTGTTAATTTTCTTGTCAGATAATTTAATGTTAATATGAGTTATGTTATCATATTTAAATTCCATGCCGTCATTTACGATAAGTATAGTGTTTTCGTAACGATATTCTGGTTTTATGGTTATGACTAAGTCTCCAGGGATAACGGCACTTGTGGGAAGTGATCTAAAAGCTTTGGAGCTTATTGGAGCTAAGGGAGTAATCTGTAAGGATTTAAGGGATGGATAAATTATGCTACCTCCACTTGAGAAATTATAACCAGTGCTACCAGCAGGTGTTGAAATAATGATACCATCTCCACTAAATTTTTGTAGGTGATTACCATCAATATACATTGCTAAATGTACGATTTTTGATTTAATTCCCTTAATAGCAAATTCGTTAATTCCTGTTAAATAAAAACACTTAGATTTCGTACATACCTCTGCATCTACAAGAAACATTTCTTCAGTCCAATAATCATTTTTTGCATATCGTTCTACGAATTCATTGATATTTGCAGGGGACACTTCTTGAAAGAACCCTAAGTGCCCTGTATTTATGCCTATAAATGGTATGGTTGGAAATTTATTTCTATGAATAGCTCGCAGGAAAGCGCCATCACCACCAATACAAACATTTAATTCTGCTTCTTCATTATATTCTTCAGTAGCTATAAAACCACTTTGTTCCAATTTATCAATTAACAAAATCTTAGTTTTTCTAGATTCGTAATTTCTGTTTGAAATAACATTAATTATTCTTTTCTCTTTTGTCAAAACAATACCCCCAAAAATAACTTGTTTGTGTATATTTGAATTACACTTTATTATATAATATAATGAGTAAAAAAGTAAGGAGGAATTTATGTTTATACCAAAAGATAGGGAGAATGTAATTAACTTTGTTTTTGATAGTAGTGTAGAATTAAATCTTGAGCAATTTTTACAGAGAGAAGAGGTGTCTAATAGATTATTTAGGAAACTTTATCTGGATAAAAAAATATTAGTAAATGGTAGATTTCAAAGAAAAGGAATTGAATTAGATAAAGGTGATATTGTATCTTTACTTCTTGATTCAGAAGAAGAGAACATAGAAGCCTTCGAAATGGATTTGGATATTATTTATGAAGATTTTGATCTCCTTATTATAAATAAAGATCCAAACATAGTGGTTCACCCAACTAAATCACACCAAAGCAAAACATTATCAAATGGAATAAAATATTACTTTAATAAGAATGATGTGCATCAGAAAATTAGATTTGTAAATCGATTGGATATGGATACATCGGGTATTATCATAGTTGCTAAAAATTCATTTGCTCATCAACAGATGTCTTTGCAGTTTGAGAATCATACAGTTGAAAAAAAGTACCTAGCTATTGTAAAAGGAATATTAGAAAAGGATAGTGATACAATAGATCTTCCAATCGGACGAGAGGAAGAAAGAAGTATAAAAAAGCTAGTGACAGAAACTGGACAAGAAGCTATTACTTCTTATAAAGTATTGGAAAGATACAAAGATGCCTCACTACTTGAAGTACAAATATATACTGGTAGAAGTCATCAAATTCGTGTACATATGGATTATATAGGGCATCCTATAATTGGAGATACACTTTATAGTGAAAGTAGTAACCAGATTAATAGACAAGCTCTTCATTCATACTATTTAAAAGCTAAACATCCTAGAACAAGGAATGATATTGAATTCTTCGCTTCAATGCCATTAGATATGCAAAGATTAAAGAGCCTAATGAAAGACTAACCCTCATTAGGTTCTTCAATTGTCTTAGGTCCATCTAAG
>CAYZZR010000017.1:0-19921 GCA_964482775.1 uncultured Tissierella sp.
AAAGGGAGTGAACAAAATTGAGTTGCGAGACTGCGAGCTTAAAAATATAAATTAAAAAAATTGGAGGAATATAAATGTTATTTGAAAAAGTAAAAAATATTATAGCAGAACAATTAGATAGAGAGGCTTCAGAAATTACAATGGAAACATCAATGATGAAGGATTTAGAAGCAGATTCACTAGATGCAGTAGAAATTATGATGGCTTTAGAAGATGAATTTGGAGTTACTATTCCAGATGAAGATGCTGAAGGCTTTAAAAATATTGGAGATATCGTAAAATACTTAGAGGCAAAAATCTCCTAGTGAAAGGGGTACATTATGAAAAGAGTTGTAATAACGGGTATTGGAGCTATAACTCCAATAGGAATAGGTAAAGATAACTTTTGGAATTCCCTTTTAGATGGAAAATCTGGAATTGGGCCCATAACTAAGTTTAATGCAGAAAATCATGATGCTAGAATTGCAGCAGAAGTAAAGGATTTTGATCCTCATGATTTTTTAGATAAAAAAGAAGCAAAGAGAATGGATAGATTTTCACAATTTGCAGTAGCTGCAACAAAATTAGCATTAGAAGATGGAAGTATCAACCTTGATGAATTGAATAGAGAAAGAATTGGAGCAATTATTGGTTCAGGCATAGGTGGGATAGAAACTTTAGAAAATGAAGTGGTTAAATATACTGAAAAAGGACCAAATAGAGTAAGTCCCTTGTTTATCCCAATGATGATATCCAATATGGCTGCTGGTCAGGTTTCTATGAACTTTGGTCTTAAAGGTTCTTCAATGACATTAACTACTGCCTGTGCTTCAGCAACTCATGCTATAGGTGAATCCTTTAGGATGATCAAACATGGATATATGGATATGGTAGTTACAGGTGGTACAGAAGCATCCATAACACCTGTAGCTATAGCAGGCTTTTGCTCAATGAAAGCTCTATCTACCAACAACGAGGAGCCATCAAAGGCTTGTCGACCATTTGATAAGGATAGAAGTGGGTTTATAATGGGTGAAGGTTCAGGAATCGTAATACTTGAAGATTTAGAACATGCTTTAAATAGAGGAGCAACAATATATGCAGAGGTAGTTGGATATGGTTCAACATCAGATGCATTCCACATAACTCAACCAGATCCAGAAGCAAATGGAGCAAGAAATGCTATGAGATTGGCTTTAGAAGAAGGCTCTGTTGATTATAAAGAGATTGGATATATCAATGCTCATGGAACATCTACTTACTTCAATGATAAGCTGGAAACTCTAGCAATCAAGGCTCTATTTAAAGAACATGCTTATGAGTTAAATGTAAGTTCAACAAAATCCATGACAGGTCATCTATTAGGTGCAGCTGGTGGAATTGAGGCTATAGCAACATCTCTAGCTTTAATGACAGGAAAAATTCCTCCAACTATAAACTACGAAACTCCTGATGAGGAATGTGACTTAAACTACACTCCAAATAAGTATGTAGAAAAGGATATAAACTATGCAATGTCAAACTCCTTAGGTTTTGGAGGACACAATGCTAGTATTTTATTGAAGAAATATTAATAAACAAAAATATAAAGAGCTACCTATGACAAACACTAAAGTGATTGTCATAGGTAGCTTTTTTTAAAAGTATATAGATGTTCAAATAAATTATTCAGTTGTTTATACATCTATGAAAGTCGTTCGAACAATTATATGGATTTAAGATGGGAAATTATGATACATTTTGATTAAGTATTCTTATTTTTGGTATATTTTAAAAACAGAGTTAATATTTTCATTTGGGGGAAAACATGAAGACAAAGTTGTTATTAATAATTTTAATTATCTCAAATCTAAATATAGTAGGATGTGAAATATATAATAGAGAAGAAAAGGAACTCCTACTCTATGTCAATGATTTCTTTGATACTCAGTATGAAGCTTACTCAAGTCTTAGATATATAGATATAGAAAAATTTTTAGACATGAGTAAAATTCAAAATCAAAACAAGATCGTTGCCTTGAAAAAGCTTATAATACAAAGAAAACATATAGAAGATATGGACTATACATATATAAATAAACGCAAATATCCAATAGGAAAGGAAGTTAAGGATGTAAATATCAATGGAGAATATGCATCTCTTAAAATTGAGCTTGATTTAGAGAGAAATTTGGATTATCCTGTTTTTATTTCAAAAGGGTTAAATAGCTTTGTCTTAAAAATGGAAGAAAATCAGTGGAAAATAGTATATCATGATTATGAAGGGATGAACTTATTTGAAGGTTCAACTAAAGAGTTATTACCTGAAATAGATGAAGCAAGGATTCGAAAGGCCATCGACAATGAATATGTAAGTCCATTGAGTTAGGTGACAGAAGCAAAATCAAATTGCTTCTGTTTTTTTATTAGAAAAATAGCAATACTATGTTATACTATTCATATATTATTGGAGGAATAAGATGGAATTTAAGATACCGGAATATGTAAATATAGTATTAGATAAAGTTCAAGCCTCAGGCTTTGAAGCATATATTGTTGGTGGTAGTGTAAGGGATCTGATTCTTGGAAAAGAACCTTATGATTATGATGTAACTACATCTGCCACACCAGATAAAGTAGAAGAAATATTTAAGGATTTTAAGACTATATATATAGGAAAGGAATTTGGAACAGTAGTTGTAGTTCAACCTGAAGGTAATATAGAAGTAACTACCTATAGAAGTGAAGGGAAATACTTGGATGGCAGAAGACCAAGCCAAGTACATTTTTCTAAAGATATTTTAGAGGATTTAAAAAGAAGAGACTTCACCATAAATTCTATTGCATATAACAAAGAAAAAGGAATTCTAGATCCCTTTCATGGCAGGGAAGATATAGATAAGGGTATCATAAGAACCGTAGGAGATCCTTATGAAAGGTTTAGTGAGGATTATTTGAGAATTCTTAGGGCGGCAAGGTTTTCAGCACAACTTAAGTTTACTTTTGAAGAAAATACCTTCAAGGCATGTAAAGACTTAAGTAACTCATTGAGCTATATTAGTGTAGAAAGGATTCAAAGTGAGCTATTTAAAATCCTAGTTACAGATATACCTTCTTATGGAATTAAAACTATGTTAGAATTAGGAATACTTAAAATAATTGTACCAGAGTTAATAGATGCTGTAGATTATGATCAAAGAACTCCTTATCATGCAAAAAATCTCTTTGACCATGTAATGTGTGTATTGGACAATACACCATCTATACTAAGTGTTAGAATGGCAGCCTTGTTACATGATATCGCAAAGCCAAGAACATTTTCTATGGATGAAAAGGGCATAGCTCATTACTATAATCATGATAAAATAGGAGCTGAAGTAGCCAAGGAAATACTTGCTAGACTAAGATGTTCCAATGATTTCATAGAAACTGTTGCTATACTAGTTAGAGAGCATATGCATCTTAAAAATGTAAAATCAAAAGGCTTAAAAAGGCAACTTGCCAGAGTAGGTGAAGAGAATATCTTCAATCTAATAGCTCTAAAAAAGGCAGATATGATATGTAAAAGAGATAACAAGGATGTCAGTATAATAGAGGAAAGAGAACTTCGAATTAGAGAAATCTTAAAAGATCAAGAACCTTATAAGAAAAGTCACCTAAAAATAAATGGAGATGATATAATAGCACTAGGCTATGAGTCAGGTAGTCTAATAGGTGAAATGTTGGATTATCTAGTGGATAAGGTAATAGAACATCCAGAACATAATACTAAGGAAAAACTAATTAAGCTTATAAAGGGGAAATATTATGGGTAAATTATTTGGCACAGATGGAGTAAGAGGAGTTGCAAATGATGAATTAACTCCAGAATTGGCATATAAAATAGGAAGAGCAGGAGCATACATATTAGCTCAAGATAAGAAAGGCAAAATATTGGTTGGCAAGGACACTAGGGCTTCAGGAGATATGCTAGAAGCTGCTTTAACTGCAGGATTTTGTTCAATGGGAATTGATGTAGTATCTCTCGGAGTGATACCAACACCAGCTGTAGCATATCTTACGCGGAAATATGAGGCCTTAGCAGGAGTTGTAATTTCTGCCTCTCATAATCCAGGTGAATATAATGGAATAAAGTTTTTTAATCATGAAGGTTTAAAATTACCTGATGAGGTTGAAAATTGTATAGAGGATATAATTTTAAACAATCAAGAAATAGATATAAGACCTATTAAAGATGAGGTTGGTAGGGTATATATTGAAGATAAGGGTTCTAATGATTACAAGGAGTTCTTAAAATCCACTATTAATGTAGATCTAACTGGTATCAAGGTAGCAATGGATTTAGGACATGGAGCCTTATATAAAATTGGACCTGAAACTTTACAAGAGCTTGGAGCAGAGGTAATAGTTATAAACAATGAGCCAGATGGTATGAATATAAACAAAGCTTGTGGCTCAACCAATTCAAATGTAATCAAGGAACTGGTCTTAGAAGCCAAGGCAGATATTGGACTTTCCTTTGATGGAGACGCAGATAGGATAATTGCTGTGGATGAAAAGGGTGAACTACTTGATGGTGACCATATTCTTGCAATTTGTGGTAGTGATTTGAAAAAGAAGGGTAAACTAAAGAATAATACAGTAGTGGGTACTATAATGACTAATTTAGGCTTAGATATTTATCTAAAAGAAAATGATATGAATATAGTTAAGACTACAGTTGGAGATAGATATATTCTAGAGGAAATGTTAAAGTCAGGATATTCTATAGGTGGAGAGCAATCAGGCCATATTATCTTTTTAGACTACAACACAACAGGAGATGGCTTGGCTACAGGCTTACATTTGCTAGATGTTATGAAGTCTACAAAAAAACCTATGTCAGACTTAAATAAACTTATGAAGAATTACCCTCAGGTTTTAATCAACGCTAAGGTAGATAATCAATTTAAGTATAAATATATGGAAAATGATGAGATTAAAGCTGAAATAGAGAAAATAGAGGCTTTATTTCATGGGGAAGGACGAGTTGTTATAAGACCTTCAGGTACAGAACCCCTAGTTAGAGTAATGATAGAGGGAAAAGACCAAGATGAAATTACTCAAATAGCTCAGGATTTAGTGGATTTTATAGAAGCAAGAATTGGAATAAATAAGAACAAGGAGTGAAGACATGGAATTCAAAATAGTAGCAGATAGTAGTTGTGATTTAAATGATGACCTAAGACAAAGAATGGATGTAAGCTTGGTGCCTTTTAAGATTGACGTAGATCATCATTCATTTATTGATGATGGAAACATTAATGTATCAGAATTAATTAAGGTTATGAATGCTAGCCCTAATCCAATCAAGACTTCATGTCCTTCACCAGGTGACTTTGTAAAAACCTTCCAAGATGCAGACAATGTATTTGTAGTTACAATCTCTGAGCAATTATCTGGAACCTATAACAGTGCTATTCTTGCCAAGGATATGGTCATGGAGGAAATCAAGAGTAAATTTATACATGTATTCAATTCTAGATCAGCCAGTGTAGCAGAAACTTTGACAGCCCTTAAGATTAAGGAATGTATAGATGAAAAGTTAACCAACATTCAAATTGTTGAAAAGGTAGAGAGCTTTATTGACAATATGAAAACCTATTTTATTTCAGAGGATTTGAGCAATCTTGTAAAAAATGGGAGAATATCAAAGGCCAAAGGCTTGTTAATAAGTGCCTTAAATATTAAGCCTGTTATGTGTGCTACTCCGGATGGAAACATCGATGTTGTAGATAAGGCCAGAGGAAGCAAAAAAGCTTTTAAGAAGCTTGTGGAGCTAATCGGAGAATCAGGTGTAAAATTTGAGGATAGAATTTTAGCCATATCACATGCAAATGCACTTCAAAAGGCTTTAGATCTTAAGGAAGACCTTATGAAATACAACTTTAAGGAAATAGTAATTGTTGAAACTAAGGGATTAAGTACGGGATATGTTAATGATGGAGGGGTAATATTAGCTTTTTAAAACCTTTAAAAGAAAAAAAGTTTGACAAAACTCATCTGGATGCTATAATAATATAGTGAGCATTATCAAATGCACAGACATGCGGGATTGGCGGAATTGGCAGACGCGCTAGACTTAGGATCTAGTGTCATTGACGTGGGGGTTCAAGTCCTCTATCCCGCACCAGATGAGACCAGTGGTTATACCATTGGTTTTTTTACTATGTTTTTGTGTGCAGACTTTTAATTATATGGTATAATGTTGAAGTTGAAATCGAAAAAAATTAATAAATTATATAGGGGGTCCATTAAAAATGGCAACACTTGAGAAAAAAGAGAACAATAAAGTATATTTTAATATTGAATTAGCAGCTGATAAATTTGAGGAAGCTGTCAATCAAGCTTACCTAAAAAACAGAAGTAAGTTCAATATTCCTGGTTTTAGAAAAGGAAAGGTTCCAAAGAAGATAATCGATATGAATTATGGAGAAGATTTTTTCTATGAAGATGCAATCAATTTATTGTTGCCTCAAGCATATGATGAAGCTATAAAGGAATTAGAATTAGAACCAGTTGATACTCCACATGTAGATGTTGATGAGATTATAAAGGGCGAAGCGATTTTGGTAAAGATTCACGTAGATGTAAAGCCAGAGGTAAAATTAGGCAACTATGACAGTATAGAATTAGAAAAAATAGAGTATAATGTTACAGATGAAATGGTAGAAGCAGAGTTAAAAACTGCACAAGATATGAATGGAAGAATGGTTGATGCGTCCGATAGAGAAGCTCAAAATGGGGATATATTGACAATCGATTTTGCTGGTTTCGTAGGAGAAGAACAATTTGATGGTGGTACAGCTCAAAATCAACAACTTGAAATTGGTTCAAATAGATTTATACCAGGTTTTGAAGAACAACTTATAGGAAAGAAAAAAGGGGAAGAAGTTGAAGTAAATGTAACATTCCCAGAAGAGTACTTTGAAGAAAGCCTAAAGAGTAAAGAAGCTACATTTAAAGTAACTATACATGATATAAAAGCAAAGGAATTGCCAGAATTAGATGATGAATTTGCTAAGGATGTAAGTGAGTTCGATACTCTTGAAGAATACAAAGCTGATATAAGAAGTAGATTAGAAAAAACATATAAGGAACAAGAAAAAGTTGAAATAGAAAACAAGCTTGTAGAAAAGGTTGTTGAATTAGCTGAGGTTGAAATACCTGAGGGCATGATCAAATCACAACTTGAAAATGAAGTTTCAGATTTTGAATATAGAATGAGAAGTCAAGGCTTAGAGCTAGAAAAGTATCTTGAATTAACAGGCTCTGATTTAGATGGATTAAGAGAGCAACTAAGACCTATGGCAGAAAAAAGAGTTAAGGCTGATTTAGTATTAGAAGCAATAGGCCTTGCTGAGAAAATTGAAGTTACAGATGAAGATCTAGATGCTGAGCTTGAAAAGCTAGCTGAAACCTATAAGCAAGAAAATAAAGAAAAGTTCATTTCTGATATGAAAAAGGGAGATTTAGGTTTCCTAAAAGCGGGTATATCAAATAGTAAGGTGCTAGACCTTTTAGCAGAAAGAGTTAAATTTATTTAGTAGGAGGGGTTATTATGGCGTTAGTACCAATGGTAGTAGAACAAACAAATCGTGGGGAAAGATCATATGACATCTATTCTAGACTTTTAAAGGAGAGAATAATATTTTTAGGTGGCGAGGTAACAGACGTTACAGCTGATCTAATAGTAGCACAATTATTGTTTCTTGAAGCTGAAGATCCTGAGAAGGACATTCAAATATATATCAATAGCCCAGGTGGCTCAGTAAGTGCAGGATTTGCAATATATGATACTATGCAATATATAAAACCAAATGTATCTACTATTTGTATAGGGCGTGCAGCTAGTATGGGAGCATTTTTATTGGCTGCAGGTGCAAAGGGCAAGAGATTTGCATTACCAAATGCAGATATTATGATACATCAACCACTTGGTGGTGCTCAAGGGCAAGCATCTGATATTAAAATCCAAGCTGAAAAGATTATTCAAATTAGGGAAAGAATAAACAAGATATTATCCGAGAGAACAGGTCAACCAATAGAAAAGATTTCAAAGGACACCGATAGAGATTACTATATGACAGCTGAGGAAGCTGTAGCATATGGTATAATAGATCAAGTAGTTGAGAATAGAAACTTAAAGGCTTAAACAAGTATTTTAGAGAGGTGAGTCCATGGCGAAAATTGAAGATAAGCAATTACGGTGTTCTTTTTGTGGGAAGCCACAGGATCAAGTAAGAAGGCTTATAGCTGGACCTAATGTTTATATATGTAACGAATGTATAGAATTATGTCAAGAAATAATAGAAGAAGAGTTCGTAGAAAGCTACGAATATGATTTAGAAGAAGTACCAAAGCCAGCTAAGATTAAAGAAACCCTAGATGACTATGTTATTAAACAAGAAAGAGCAAAAAAAGCTCTAGCTGTTGCGGTTTATAACCATTATAAGAGAATCAACAAAAAGCCATCTAAAAACAGCGATATAGAATTACAAAAAAGTAATATAGTAATGATAGGACCTACAGGTTCTGGTAAAACATTATTGGCACAAACTCTAGCAAGAATACTTAACGTTCCTTTTGCTATAGCAGATGCGACTTCTTTAACTGAAGCAGGCTATGTAGGTGAGGATGTAGAAAATATTATTTTAAAGCTTATTCAAGCTGCTGACTATGATATAGAAAGAGCAGAAAAGGGTATAGTATATATAGATGAAATAGACAAGATAGCTAGAAAGACAGAAAATCCATCTATAACTAGAGACGTTAGTGGTGAAGGTGTTCAACAGGCACTTCTAAAGATATTAGAGGGCACTGTAGCAAATGTACCTCCTCAAGGAGGCAGAAAGCATCCTCATCAAGAATTTATTCAAGTTGATACAACAAATATTCTATTCATTGTTGGTGGAGCTTTTGATGGTTTGGACAAAATAATCCAAGGTAGAGTTGGAAAAAAATCAATAGGATTTGGATCAGATATAAAGGATCAATCAAAAAATACTATGGGCGAATTGCTTAAGGAATTACAGCCAGAGGATTTGTTGAAATTTGGTCTTATACCAGAATTTGTTGGTAGATTGCCTGTAATGGTTACATTGGAGGAGTTAGACAACGAATCATTGGTTAAAATCTTGACTGAACCTAAAAATGCTCTAGTTAAGCAATATAAAGAGCTATTTAAAATGGATGATGTTGAATTAGAATTCGAAGATGATGCCCTAGATTTAATAGCTAAGAAGGCTATTGAGAGAAAAACAGGTGCTAGAGGTCTTAGAGGTATAATTGAAGAGACTATTTTAGATATAATGTATGAAATTCCATCTAGAGATGATATCGAAAAATGTGTAATCACTAGGGAAACAATAGAAAATAAAGGAGAGCCTACTTTGGTACTATCCGATAGAAAGAAGAAGAGTAGGTCAAAGAAATCCAGTAACGAATCTGTATCTTAAAGGCTCACATAATGTGAGCTTTTGTTTTTATGACCTAACCCGATTTGCAAAGCAAATCGCTGGTAGGTCAAATGCACCGAGCACCAATTTTGTACGACCAAAGGGAGTAAACAAAATTGCGATGCGAGACTGCTAATGACCTAACCCGATTTGCAAAGCAAATCGCTGGTAGGTCAAATGCACAGAGCACTAATTGGAAGGAGGGATAAAATGGAAGATTTATACCAAATAGAAAAGAAGACCTTACCATTAATACCTTTGAGGGGAATATCCATATTTCCTCATATGGTAATACATTTTGATGTAGGTAGAGAAAAATCTATACAAGCTTTAGAAAAAGCTATGATTGATGATTCCTCGATTCTATTATGTACTCAGATAAATCCAAAGGTAGATGAACCAAAAGTTGATGATTTCTACCATGTAGGTACTGTAGCTAAGGTAAAACAAATGTTAAAGTTACCTGGTGGCAGTATTAGAGTATTGGTAGAGGGCGTAAGTAGAGGTAGAGTTTTAACTATAACACAAGAGGAGCCATACTTTGAGGCAGATGTTGAAGAATTAACCTATGATCCAGAAACTATAGAATTAAATCAGGATTTAGAAGCCGCAATGAGGCTTGTAGAAGATGATTTAGAAGAATATATTTCACTTAATCCAAAGGTTTCATCTGAAGTTTTAGTATCGATTTCAGATATAGATGATCCTGGTAGGTTGGCTGATGTTATAAGTTCATATATATTTTTAAAACAAGAAGACGATCAAAAAATATTAGAGACCTTTGCTTTATTCGAAAGACTAGAGGTTCTTCATGGAATACTACAAAAGGAAATTGACCTTTTAAGAATTGAAGACAAGATAAATCAAAGGGTAAAAAAGCAAATCAACAAGGTGCAAAAGGAATATTATCTAAAAGAACAACTTAAGGCTATTCAAAAAGAGCTAGGTGAAGATGATGATATCTCCGCTGATGTTGATGACTATAGAGAAAAAATTGAAAATATAAAGATGCCAAAGGAAGTTAAGGAAAAAGCCCTTAAAGAGGTAGATAGACTAACCAAGACATCACCTCATTCAGCTGAGGTTGGCGTGATTAGAACCTATTTGGATTGGATAGTTGAATTACCATGGGATAAGGAAACTAAAGAAAAAATAGATGTTAAAAAGGCGAGAAATATACTTGATGAAGACCATTATGGACTAGAGGATGTGAAGGAGAGAATTCTTGAATTCATTGCCATTAGAAAGCTTACAAATAGCATGAAGGGACCTATACTTTGCTTGGTTGGACCACCAGGAGTTGGAAAGACTTCTATTGCTAAATCCATTGCTAGATCTTTAAATAGAGAATTTGTAAGAATGAGTCTAGGTGGAGTAAGAGACGAAGCTGAAATTAGAGGTCATAGAAGAACCTATGTAGGCAGTATGCCTGGTAGGATAATTAGCTCAATAAAGAAAGCTAACAGCAAGAATCCACTATTTCTATTTGATGAAATAGATAAGCTAAGTAGTGACTTTAGAGGAGACCCAGCTAGTGCTCTGCTTGAGGTGCTTGATCCTGAGCAAAATGCAACCTTTACTGATCATTTCTTGGATGTGCCATTTGATTTGTCAAAGGTCTTCTTTATAACAACAGCAAATACAACTGCATCCATACCTGGTCCGCTATTGGACAGAATGGAAGTTATTAGAATTAGTGGTTATACAGACGAAGAGAAGCTTCAAATATCCTTGAAGTATTTGTTACCTAAGCAAATGAAGGAACATGGCTTAAAGAAGGAACAGCTAATTATATCTGATTCCGCTATAAAGGGTGTTATCGACTACTATACTAGAGAAGCAGGGGTTAGAAATCTTGAAAGAAACATAGCTAACCTGTGTAGAAAAGCAGCTAAAAGAATAGTTGAAGATAATATCAAAACCGTTAGAATAAATGCAGGAACCCTTGAAAAATATTTGGGGTCAAAGATATATAGATTTGATGAAGTAGAAGAGAAAAATCAAATTGGTGTAGCCAATGGTTTAGCATGGACTGCAGTAGGTGGAGAGACCTTGTCCGTAGAAGTAACAACCATGAAGGGAACTGGCAAAATCCAGTTGACAGGTAAGCTTGGAGAGGTAATGAAGGAATCAGCTATGGCAGGTATTAGTTATATAAGGGCTAATTCAGAAATTTTACACATAGAGCCTGATTTTTATAAGGATATGGATATTCATATACATGTCCCAGAGGGTGCTATTCCAAAGGATGGACCATCTGCAGGGATAACTATTGCAACTGCGGTTATTTCGGCTTTATCCAACACACCAATTCATAGGGATTTAGCTATGACAGGTGAGATTACCTTAAGAGGTAGAGTATTGCCAGTAGGAGGAGTAAAGGAGAAAATTTTAGCTGCTCATAGAATGGGTATAAAAAAGGTATTGCTACCATTTGAATGTGGCAAAGATCTAGATGATATACCAGATAAGGTTAAGAAAAAAATGGAATTTGTTCTAGTTAAGAAGCTTGAAGAAGTATTAGAACATGCTCTAATTAAAAAGGATAATGAAGATGAAAATAATTAAGTCTGACCTACATGCAATTGCGGCATTACCAGCTCAATATCCTGATGATGATCTACCAGAAATAGCATTTGCTGGTAGGTCAAATGTAGGAAAATCATCATTTATAAACTCAATGATAAATAGGGTAAACTTGGCTAGAACCAGTGGGAAACCTGGAAAAACCAGAACAGTCAACTTCTATATTATAAATGATAGCTTTAGACTTGTAGATCTACCTGGCTATGGTTATGCCCAAGTATCTATGTCTGAAAGAGAGAGTTGGGGGAAAATAATTGAGATGTATCTTAATAAAAGAGAAAACCTTAAGGAAGTAGTTCTCTTGGTAGATATGAGACATGAACCTAGTTCACAGGACTTAATGATGTATGAATGGATAAAATCATTTGGTTATAGAGGTCTAGTAATAGCAACTAAGGCTGACAAAATTTCTAAGGGTAACTGGCAAAAACATACAAAGATAATTAGGCAAAAGCTTGGCATTACCGATCAAAGTTTAGTGATTCCCTATTCTTCAGAGAAAAAAACCAATGTTGATATGGTATGGGATATATTCGAACCTATTTTAGATATGACTAAAGACCAGTAATTTACTGGTCTTTATGTATTTAGATGAATATTTGTTACTCTTTTGAGAACATATCCTTGGTTGCTCCACAAACTGGGCATACCCAATCCTCTGGAAGATCTTCAAAAGCTGTACCTGGAGCTATACCTCCATCTGGATCTCCTTCAGCAGGATCATAAACATAACCACAAGGGTCGCATACATACTTATCCATAATCATTCTCCTTTCATAATTAACTAATTTAATTTTACCCAATTTAACTATTCTTAAACCTTAAACTCATTGTCTTTAAAAGATTAATAATATGAAAAATGGGTAAAATTAAAACAATAAAAGATAATGGATGTGATAGTCGTGGCATATATATATAAAGGCACAGTCTGTAGTGATTTAAATAAGATAAAGAACTTTATAGATAAAACCTTATATAATTTAGCAGAAATTATAAGTGATAGAGATACTATGTTTGATATAAAATTAATTTTAAATGAACTAATAGTCAATGGGGCACTACACGGGAATGATAGACAGGCCACAAAATGCGTAAACCTTAAGCTGGAAATGGTTGGAAATAGGCTGACTATAGAGGTTGAGGATGAAGGCTTAGGCATAGATTTTAATTTGGAATCCTATGATCCAACTGATCTTAAATGTTGGGGAAGAGGATTAGTTTTGGTTAATGGTTTATCCGATGAATTCCATGTAGATAAAAACAAAGTTGTATCTGTTAAGCATATTAATTAGGAGGAGGCTTTATAATGAGAAAAGGTTTTATGCTTCTATTGGTTGGACTTATTATTTTGGGAGGAATACCATTGGATGTTTTTGCTGATGTTCTATATGACAAGGAACTTGAGCAGGCAATAATAAGGGCAAAGGATTTGTTTGGCATTCCAGATAGCTATGATACATTTAATTCTCAAGTGAATACAAGTGGCAAAGAAGTATTTTTCTATTTGAATTGGTCTGATTCAAGCAATAAGTTAGATAATATTAGTGTCACAACAGACAATAAAGGAAACATTATCTCATTTAATAAATATAATCCCATATATGCCGAACCTGAAACAAAATCCCCAAACTTTTCGGCTGAAGAAGCTTTAGAAAAGGCCAAGTCTTTTATTAAAAGAATTGCTCCTGATTTATATAATGAGCTTGAACTAAAGAAAAACAGATATCCCATTAGTGCATATGACAATGACTATAGCTTTAATTTTATTAGGGTAATCAATAAAATATCTTATCCTGATAATACTGTAAATATAAATGTGAATAAGCTAACAGGTGAGATAAACAACTTTTATTCCAACTGGGAAAGGAATTTAGACTTTCCGAGTGCTGAGAACATTTTGTCCATAGAAGAAGGAAAACAAGCATTTAAAGAAGAAATTGGGCTAAACATCATGTATAAGTCTTCTAATAGGCTTTTAAAAATGTTAGATACAAATGAAGAAACGAAGTACTTCTTAACATACTCTATATTAAGTCAAGGGAAAATGATAGATGCAATAACTGGTGAAGCAATAGACTTAAGTTACTATGGTGGTATGGGTATCGAAAACGAAAAGTCAATGGATTCAACTGCATCAGGCGTAACACCCAAAGAGAGAGCTGAGATAGATAAGTTAGTGGGAATCATCGATGCAGAGCAAATAGAGAAAACAGCAAGAAAAATACTATCTATAGATGATAAATACGTACTTCAGAACAAGAATCTTTATTCTAACTATAAGAACCCTGGAGAATATCAATGGTCACTTTACTTTACTAAAAAAGTAGAAAATAACAATATTATTATGGCAGATATAGTCTTAGATGCTAAAACATCAGAGTTAATTAGCTTCTATAAAAACAATAGAACAGATTCTAATACCAAGCCAATTATAACAAGAGAAGAATCTCTGGATCTTGCTAGGGAATTCATTAAGAAGCAACAACCTAAAAAGGTTGGCCTTTTGGAGTATAGTGATGACAATATAAGTAACACTGATGAAAATCAACAAACCTACTTCTTTAGGTTTATAAGGAAAATAGATGATATATATGTTGAATCCGATGGCGTATATGTAGGAGTAGATGCAGTAAGTAAAGAAATTATTTCCTATAACCTTGATTGGTTTAATGGGAATCTTCCTCCTAAAGGTGCTTTAATAGGATATGATAAAGCCTATGATATACTATTTAGTCAAGTGGGCTATGAATTAAGATATGCAACTATATATGATTATGATAAACCAGAAGGAGAAAATAGAGAAATAAAACTAGTATATGCCTTAAACTATGAAAAACCGGCCATTATTCATGCGAATACAGGTGAGATTCTGGACTATACTGGAGAGATATACAACGATTTTGTGGGCCTCGGCTATAGTGATATTGATACTTCATATGCAAAAGATAAAATATCAACTCTTGCTCAATATGGTGTAGGTTTCAATGCAAATAGATTCAAGCCAAAAGAAGAAATCAAACAGAAGGATTTCATTTATTTATTGTTTAAATCAATAAGTTCCTATAGAACAGAAACTGAAAAGGACATAGATAAAATCTACGAGGAATTAACTAATTCACGTATTATAAGGGATGGAGAAATTAGCCTAGATAGGGTAGTAAGCAAGGAAGAAGCGGTAAAGTTTGTTATAAGGGCTATGAACTACGGTAAGATTGCTGAAATATCAAATATATATGATGATATATTTAAAGATAGTGCTAAAGTTGACCCTTCTATAAAAGGACATATGAACATAGCATATGGCTTGGGGATTATAAGCGGAGATGGTAGCCTAAATATAAATCCTAAAGCAGAGTTAAAACGTGAGGATGCTGCAAGCATTATTTATAACTATATGTTTAACTAGAAGGAGGCGGTCAAGATGATCGCCTTTTCTTGTGGATAGGGTTTTCCTGTAATTTTACATAATATTTATTTTCCTTATTGGAGAAAGTATGATAGAATGAAAAAGTTAAAGTTATATGAACAATTAAATAGAAGAAGGGATTTGTTTTATGAATATTCAAAGAAATGATGTAAGAAATATCGCAATTATTGCCCATGTTGACCATGGTAAGACTACTTTAGTAGACAGTCTATTAAAGCAATCAGGTATTTTTAGAACTAACCAAGTAGTAGAAGAAAGAGTTATGGATTCAAATGACATAGAAAAAGAACGTGGAATAACTATACTTTCAAAAAATACTGCAGTTAATTATAAGGGTACAAAAATCAATATAATAGATACTCCAGGCCATGCTGACTTTGGTGGAGAGGTAGAGCGTGTATTAAAAATGGTAAACGGAGTAGTTCTTTTAGTAGACGCATTTGAAGGACCTATGCCTCAAACTAAATTCGTATTGAAAAAGGCTCTTGATCTTGATTTGCCAGTAATAGTTTGTATCAATAAAATTGATAGACCAGAGGCAAGACCAGATGAAGTTATAGATGAAATTTTAGATTTATTTATAGATTTAGGAGCAAATGAAAACCAACTTGAATGTCCATTTGTATTTGCGTCAGCAAAACAAGGAAAGGCAACACTTGACATAGATAAAGACACAGATACAATGGAAGCTTTATTCGAAACCATATTAGAATATATTCCTGAACCATCAGGGGATATAGATGCACCACTTCAAGTTTTAATATCTACAATTGACTTCAACGAATATACGGGTAGAATAGGTATTGGAAAAATTGATAGAGGTACCATAAAAGGAAATCAAGATGCTGTAATCGTAAATATGCTTCATCCTGATAGAATTGAAAAGGTTAGAATCAAACAACTTTATGAATTTGAAGGCCTAAATAGAGTTGAGGTAGCTGAGGCTAAAGTAGGTAGTATAATTGCTATAACTGGTGTTGAACACATTAATATTGGAGATACAATATGCCCTGTTGATAATCCAGAAGCTCTACCTTTTGTTAAAATTTCTGAGCCAACTCTAGCAATGACATTCTCAGTTAACAATAGCCCTTTTGCAGGTCGTGAAGGGAAATTTGTAACAAGCCGTCAAATTAGAAATAGACTATATAAGGAGCTTCAAACTGATGTATCCATAAGAATTGAAGACACTGATATGACCGACTCATTCAAGGTATCAGGAAGAGGAGAGCTTCACCTTTCTGTATTGATTGAAAATATGAGAAGAGAAGGTTTCGAGTTCCAAATTTCTAAGCCTGAGGTTTTGTATAAATATGATGATAAAGGTAAAAAACTAGAACCTATAGAAAAGGTAACAATAGATGTTTCCACTGAATTTATAGGAACAGTAATTGATAAGCTAGGCCAAAGAAAAGGTGAATTAGTTAGTATGGCTGAAGCAAATAGTGGATATGCAAGAATTATCTTCTCCATACCTGCTAGAGGGCTTATAGGATATAGATCTGAGTTTATGACTGATACAAAGGGTAATGGAATAATGAATTCAATATTCGATGAATATGCTCCATATAAGGGTGATATCCCAAGTAGAAAAGAAGGTTCGTTAATAGCATTTGAAACAGGAGAATCCACTACTTATGGTTTACATGCTGCACAAGAAAGAGGAATATTATTTGTTGGAGCAGGTATTTCTGTATATGAAGGAATGGTAATAGGCGCTAATCCAAAAGGTTTGGATATAGAAGTAAATGTATCCAAAAAGAAGGCTCAATCTAATGTTAGAGCATCGGGCTCAGATGATGCTTTAAAACTATCACCTCCTAGGGATATGTCTCTAGAGGAAGCCTTAGAGTTCATTGATGACGATGAACTGATTGAAGTTACACCAGTGACCTATAGAATTAGAAAAAAAGTACTAAATGCTAACATGAGATACAAATCAAAAAAGAATAATTAGTTTTTGGAGGTTTGCATGGAAGCCATACTAAAGACATTTGTTGATGGATATTTATGGTTTTTCTCAAATTTGATATGGATTAATATACTTTTAGGACTTCTACTTGTTTTTTTTGAAAGGAGAAGTCCTACTACTACGTGGCTATGGCTTATGGTATTGACTTTTTTACCTGGTGTAGGCTTTATTCTGTACCTATTTTTGGGGCAAGATTTATCTAAAAAGAAAATGTTCAAGTCCAAGGAAGATGAAGATAACTGTTTTCATATATTAGTTGAAGAACAAACAAAAGAATTAGAGAATGATGAGTTTTACTTTAAGGATCCAAATTTTATGCATTATGAAGATTTAATAAAAATGCATCTTATAAGTAACCAATCATATTTTACTCAAGATAATCAGATTGAATTGTATTTTTCTGGTGAAGAAAAATTTGCTGCTCTTTTAAAAAGTATAGAAGAAGCAAAACACTTTATTCATATGGAGTACTACATATTTAAGAAGGATGATCTTGGAAAGAGAGTACTAGATGCCTTGACTAAGAAAGCTAAGGAAGGCGTTGAAGTAAGGCTATTAATTGATGGTATGGGAGGTAGAACCCTATCAAAAAGATTCTTACAAACCTTTAAGGATGCAGGTGGAGAGGTTGGGGTTTTTATACCACCATTAGTCCCCTTGTTTAATGTCAGAATCAATTATAGGAATCATAGAAAGATTACTATCATTGACGGAAGAGAAGCGTATTTAGGTGGATTCAATGTAGGAGATGAATACCTAGGATTAAACAAAAAATTTGGTTTTTGGAGAGATACCCATATGAAGATTACGGGCTCTTCAATCAGTTCATTACAGTGGAGATTCTTTCTAGATTGGAGATTTGCAACAAACAAACCTATTGGTAACTGCCAAAGTTACTTAGTAGATGACAGTGTGAATAATACTGTAGGAATACAAGTTGTATCCAGTGGACCTGATTCAAAATGGCCAAGTATCAAGGACGGATATCTAAAAATGATTGCCAATGCAAGGAAGAGAGTTTATATTCAAACTCCATATTTTATTCCTGATGATAGTATCTATGAAGCTCTTAAGACTGCAGGATTATCAGGAGTAGATGTTAAGGTTATGATACCCAACAAACCAGATCATCCCTTTGTATTTTGGGCTAGCATGAGCTATATAGGAGAACTTTTGCAAGCAGGTGTTAAATTCTACACTTATGAAAAAGGTTTTTTGCACTCAAAAGTATTTATAATGGATGATTTTGTATCATCTGTTGGTACTGCAAATTTAGATATAAGAAGCTTTAAATTGAATTTTGAAGTAAATGCATTTATATATGATGATATGATAAATTTAAAGCTGACAGATCAATTTAATAAAGATTTATTGGTATGTAAAGAGATAACCATAGAAGAATATGAAAAGCGCCCTAGAATCGTAAGAGTAAAGGAATCTGTTTCTAGATTATTGTCACCAATATTGTGATCTTCTTTCTATTCATATCTAATAAAAATCATCACCTCCGGATATAATAATCTCGAGGTGATTTTTTGAGATTTAGAGGATATAAAGTTATATTTTTATATGTTATACTATTATGTGTGCTAGTAGCTTGTACAGGAAGTGATAGTCAATCAAAAATTGAAACAAAGGATAAGGCTCCAGATAGTTTAGTGGGTCTGGCTACAGGAATAGATGATATTCTATCGTTAGTAGGGAATATAGAAAGGTTGACCCTAGAAATACCTATAATAAATAAGGATGATGAAAGTAAAAACAAGCCCTTAGATGAAGAAATAAATAATTCAGAATCTCCTTCCAGCGGAGCAGAGCAAAGTGGTTCAGGGGCTAAACCTGAACAATCAGGTGGGGAAAACACTTCTAAAGAATCTAAAGATGGACCTCCTAGCCAGCTAGAGAAGGATCAGAAAAAGGAAGAAGATATTAAAAAAATATGGGATGATATTGCAACAAAGTTAGATGAGGTTCATCCTAAGTGGAATTCTTTTGAAGCAGATGGTGCAAAAAAGGGAGCCACAAATGAAATGGGAGAGAAATTTGAGTCCAATTTCAATAAAATGACCAAGGCCATTGAAGCTAAGAATATTCTTGAAATCTATAATTATGGTGCTGAGTCATTTTCAAGTTTAAAGCCTTTGTTTGACCTCTATACAGATGAAATAGGAGGGGATATGTCTTATATTAAGTACTCTGCTTATAAGGCTTATACAAAGGCATTGGAAGGCAACACAATAGAAGCAAGCAAACTACTAACAGGTAGGGAAGAAAATATCAATAAAATTCGACTTAAGGTGACAGAGGAAAAAGAAAAAGAAGAAGTAGAAAAAATTAGCATAGCATTAGCAGATTTTAAGAACAGCTTAGTAGAGAAAAGCAAAATGTTAAGTATGATAAAGAAGGATATAATTATTCAAAATATAAAAGCATTAGAATGATAAGGGGGATTTGCATGAAGCCAGAAGTGATAAGAGAGTT
>CAYZZR010000018.1:0-11967 GCA_964482775.1 uncultured Tissierella sp.
GCACTAGGATGGAAGATGACAAGATAGTCAAAGGGGACATTCCCCAGAAAGAATGACCGTCTTGCAGGGGTGTGTCCCCAATAAATGCTTCCATAATACGCCAGGGGGCTTTAGATAAAGTCCAAGATATAGTCAGTGCTTATAGGAAACTATAGGATAACATGTCCCACCGCCTCCACCATACATAAAACAGGATAGCAAATAATAGGGAGAGTGAAAAAATGGATAAAGAAGAACAGATATTTGACCTATTAGAGAGACTATATATTGAACTACAAAGCACTAAAAATGAATTAAAAGAAGAAATTTCAAATGTCAGAATGGAATTGAAGGAAGATATAAAAATACTTAACGATAATCAGATGATAATATTTGACAAACTGGAAAAAATAGGCTCAGATGTTGAGACTATAAAAGAAGATTTAGCTGATGTTCAAGCTATAACAGCAAGCAATTATCGTGATATTGTAAGATTAAAATCAGTAAGATAATCAATCAAGCTCTAGTGAATAAATTCACTAGAGCTTTTCTAATACTCTTCTTTGCGTCCTATGAAAATTATGTTAATATATTATATGTTATGACTAATTTAGAGAATTAATTTAAAATTATCCACTGAAATATAATTACATATAGGAGGATCAGAAGTATGACAAAAAGAATTATAGTATTGATACTTATTATTTCAATTATGTTTTCCAATATAGCATTTGCTAATGTAAGCTCATTTTCTAAGAAAAGCGTAAATGGAATCAGTATCAATGCAGTTGAACTAAATATGAATAGCAAGGCTATCAAATCTGTTATTCTAAATGCTAACAATCAAATGCTTTCCACTGAATCACTTGCAAGTATGGCTAAAAAACAAGGAGCATTTGCAGCAATTAATGGTACATATTTTTCAGCTTATGAAGGGCTTCCATTTCCTTGGGGAACAATTATCAAAGATGGCAAAATTATTCATATAAGCAACAAGAGCCCTGTTGTAGGTATAACAGATCAAGGAAAATTGATAATTGATAGATTGTCCTTTGAACTTTTTGGATATGTCAATGGAGAACTAAAAACATTTCCATGGAGAATCAATCACCCAAGTACAGAAAATGAGGCTATAACTATTTATACACCAGAGTATGGAACCACAGTAACTATGCAGCCTGCTGCTAAAGCTGTTCTTGTTTCTGATGGATATGTTAGTCAAATAACTGCATCATCCTTTAATGTTCCAAAGAACGGATTTGCCATAGTATTTAATTCATCAGCTACACATTTTGTTGATCAGTTCTATCAAGTAGGGTATCAAGCAGATTACAAAATCACCATAAAAACTACTTTCACTAATCCAAGTCAATGGGAAGATGTTGTCAGTGGATTAGGAGCAGGACCAAGCTTGGTTATCAATGGTGTCATAACAGCAAATGGTCTAGAAGAGAATTTTACAGAAGATAAAATAAACACTAACAGCGCTGGAAGATCCTTCATAGGTGCAAAAGCAGATGGAACAATAGTAATGGGCAACATGGGTTCAGCAACAATTAAGCAAGCAGCTGAAGCTTGTGTACAGATGGGACTTGTAAATGCCATGTGCTTAGATGGTGGGGGTTCAATATCACTATATTATCCAGAGAAAAATATTTCTATGCTTGGAAGAAACTTAAACAATGGTTTAGGATTCGTAAAAGAAATTCCCGTTGTAAAGGTTGCAAATCCAACAACTTCTCAAGTTGTAATAAATGGAAATAATGTAGATTTAGATGCCTATAATATTGAAGGTAGCAATTATTTTAAATTGAGAGATATTGCAATGATTTTAAATTCAAGTAATAAAAACTTCAATGTTACTTGGGATGGAGCAAATAATGCAATCAATCTTCAAGCTAATACAAAATATATTCCAGTTGGTGGGGAGCTAAGTGTATCAAATACCTTAACAAATAAAAATGCAACATCCACTAAATCCAATATTTATTTAAATGGAAATGGTGTAGATTTAGAAGCTTACAACATAGCAAACAATAATTATTTTAAACTTCGCGACCTATTAGAATATTTGAACATAGATGTATTATGGGATGGCAGTACTAATTCAATATTAATAAATCTATAAATTTTTTAAGAATATGTAGTTTTGTACTTCCAATAAACCTTGGCAGACAACCCTACTATTACAGGCAATATCTTATTATTTGTAGAAACATATAGATTTATGGTATAATATTTATTTAAAGCTTGCTTAATTTGGTACTTGAGCAATAGGTTATATTTATGGGGGGCAAGAATGAGAAGAATTCCAATTGAGTTTGCAAGAGAAGGGGATATTTTAGGAAAAACTGTATACAACAGCTTTGGTGGAATGTTGTTAAATGGAGGAACCAAACTTACAGATAGTATTATAAGCAAGTTAAAAAAGTATGGATATTATAGTATTTACATAAAGGATAAGTACACTGAAAAAGAGATAGAAGAGATTATAAAACCAGAAATTATGGCAAGAATTCACACCTTGCAAGAAGAACTTCAAGGTATAATAAGTGAATTTAATAGCGGGAAAAGTATTGATATTAAGGGCATCAATAGAAACGTAAGGGATATAAATGAGATTATAAACGAAATTGTATATGAAACTATATTTAATAAGGACATATTAGCTAATCTTGAGAACATATCCGTTTATGATGATTACACATTGACTCATAGTATAAATATGATGCTACTAGCTATAGTTATAGCTAATGACAGTGGCTTCAATATGGATCAAATTAAGAAACTTGCCATAGGCTGTATATTTCATGACATAGGCAAGACCTTTATACCTATCGAAATTATCAATAAGCCTGGAAAGCTAACTGTTGAGGAGTTTAATTTAGTGAAATTTCATTCTGAAAAGGGCTACGAGTTTCTAACCAATTATACAGACTTACATGCTACTTCAAGAAATATATCACTATGTCATCATGAAAGAGAAGATGGACTAGGATATCCTAGAGGTCTAAAAGGAGATGAGATACATATATTTAGCAAGATAGCTGCCATATGTGATGTTTTTGATGCATTGACATCAGACAGACCCTATAGACGAGCCCTACCTGTACATGAAGCAATGGAGTATCTATTAGCTTCTGGTGGGACACTTTTTAGCGTTGATTTAATTAGAACTTTTTCTACTTCAATTAATATTTATGCAAGAGAGACTTTAGTCCTATTGAGTGATGGGCGAGAAGGAATTGTATATGAAATAAATGATGGATTTAACACAAGACCAAAGATTAAAATATATGGTGAAAAGGGTATAGTAGTCACGCCATATGTAGTAGATCTTTTGGCTAATAACAATATATTGATAGAAAAAGTTTTACATAAGTTTTCCTTTGATATGGAATAGCTATATAAGTAAGAAGAGATTAAGGCTGTCTCAGATTTTTGAGGCAACCTTAAATTAATCCGATTTGAGAATATTTAAACAGTAGAATCAATTTCATAGTCATAATAAAAATAATACAAGCATATACATTTAATAATTAAAGGAATATTTTACTTGTTATTAAGTTTTATCTTTTAATCTTTAATAATGCGATTTGGTTAAATTTCGAACTAATCGGACAAATTACTTGACAATAGTTGTTAAAAAATCTAGAATATAACTAAGATATTCCTTTTAAATGAAGGGAGGCTTATTAGTGAACGATATACATTCTTTATTTGTAATCGGGGAATCACGGACTAATGCAGATAACGCTATTACAAAGATGTATGGCTCTTTCTATGTGGCTTTCGAGATAGACGATGTTACTTGTGAAGTACTGGATTTTAGTTGTACTCATACCATTGATCTTACTGAACGGTATCTATCTAAGTTGTTTATAGGAAAACGATTTCAAGATATTGAGAATTGGTTGGAGAGTGAGTTGGAGAAACGCTACGGTGGTTCTTCTCGAAAAGCTGTGATAGTTTCCTATAGGGATGCTTTGAAACGTTGGCAGATTATGACTGGAAACGAATAAATAAAGTACTTAAAATACATATTGTTGCTTTGTCCATGCTTGATATGGCTTCAACCATATCGTCGCAGATAAAACCCAACAGAAGCAGGCGTGATTTCACGTTTGGTTTTTGTTGGGTTTTTTATTTATCTTGCTTAAATATCAGAGGTAATTGTGTAGCAATTACTTCACACCGCCGCAACGATGGTTGCATCGTTTAGACACACCACCTGTTGACGAATAAGGTACCCGACCGCTTGAATAAGCTGGGGGACATCATTACTTCGTTATAAATCGGGATAGAGACCCGTTTATAAAATAAATAAAAAAGGGAGAGAAATCAATGATCACAAATGGTTTTACTTACATCGCATTTTTAATCTTCTTTGCTTCCGTGCTTGTTGCCGTAAAAAAGGTTACAAACTGGAAAATTTTTAACTTTGTTCCACCAATAGTTATGGTCTATCTTTTCAACATGGTTTTCTGTACAATCAATCTATGGGATATGGAAGCAACTGCAGGGGCCTATTCTGCAACAAAAAACAACCTTCTTTACGCAATGATTTTTGTAATGCTATTAAGTTGTGACTTCCGCAAACTAGCTAAGCTAGGTGGTAGGATGATTGCCATCTTTATGGGTGGTGCTATTACAATATCTATTGGATTTGTTATTTCATTCATACTTTTTAAAGGAGTTCTAGGAGTGGATTCTTGGCGTGCTTTGGCAGCTCTATGTGCTTCTTGGATTGGTGGGTCTGGAAACATGGCAGCTATACAAGATGCATTATCTGTGCCAGAAGCTGACTTTGGTGCTGCACTTATTGTTGACACTATTTTCTACTCAGTATGGATTGCATTATTGTTAGTTGTGATACCATTTGCATCTAAATGGAACAAAGCAGTAAAGGCAGATACCTCTAAGTTAGAAGCTATAGCTGCTGCAACTAGTGCTGAAATGGAGAAAGATAAAAAAACTCTAGATTTTACTTCCCTACTTATTTTATTAGGAATATCTCTAATGATTTCTGCAATTTGTCAAAATTTAGGCAGAATATTGGCCTTTGGTATGATAGATAAGGGAACCATGACAGTATTGTTAGTTACTGGAATTGGTCTAATAGCTGCAATGTCTCCACTAGGGAAGTTAGCAGGTATATCAGAAATATCAAATATTTATTTATATGTAGTAATTTCCTTGTTGGCTTCTCGTGCTGGATTAAATGATATCTTAGCTGCTCCTATGTGGTTAGTAGCTGGATTATTAGTACTTATAATTCATGTTATTGGAATGTTTATATTGTCTAAGTTATTTCATTGGGATCTATGCATGGTATCTACAGCATCTTTGGCAAACATCGGTGGTTCAGCATCCGCTCCAATTGTAGCTTCGGCTTATGACGCCTCCTACGCTGGTATCGGTGTATTAATGGGTGTATTGGGTGCAGCTATCGGAAATGTTATGGGGCTATTAGTTGGAAGTATCATGCAATTTTTCGCTTAATTTCAGCTTCACTTTAGAATAAGGAGAATGATCCTATGGAACTAAACAAGAGCTTTAAATATTTACAAATAGGACTGCCAGATGATATTTTAAGACTGAAGGCTTATGGGGATTTTAAAAGGGCTATTCAACTAATTGACAGAAAACTAGAAAAAGAGAATTTGACTAAGGCAATGCGAAATTCCTTGATTGTCCAACGAGAAATAATGATTCGCTTACCGGAAGACTATATATTTACTAAAGATCAGGCTATCTCAAGAGTACAAAAATATATCCCCGACTTTACAAAAGCAGAGTTTGAAGAAAGAGAATTTAATGGAGAAATTGATTGGATTTATATTGAAGGAATTCCATACTATTTTGACCGATTTTATGAGAGTTTGATAAAAACAGACTCAACTTTCGCAACCAGAGCAGGTTTAACTAATATACTAAGTGATGGAACTAACATTGCTAAAGAGGATCCACTAGAGCGAGCAGCACATATAATGCGAGAAAAAGGGAGTATTTCTAATAGGATTCGTGTTCGTGCAAGTGTAAAGATTAAAGATGAATATTTTGAATCTGGTGAATTGGTCCGAGTTCATTTGCCAATTCCTAGTAACTGCTCACAACAAAGTGAAATACGAATTGAAAGAATTGAACCTACTTATGGGCAAGTTGCTCCTGAAGATGCTCCGCAGCGGACTATCTTTTGGGAAGAGTCTATGGTTGAAAATCATCCATTTATAGTGGAATATTCATATGTTTATACCGCTAGCTTTAACGATGTTAATTCAATTGTGCCTGATGAAGTGCAGCCTACCTTTGATATTCATGAACAAGCTCCTCATATTATGTTTACACCTTATATCAGGGAGCTGGCACAATCATTAACAGATGGACTAATATCCCCATTAGAAAAGGCTAAAGCGATTTACGATTATATTACATTAAATATTAAGTATAGTTTTATGCCTTCATATTTTTGTTTGGAAAGCATTCCAGAAAATTGTGCTAGAAATTTGCGAGGAGATTGTGGAGTAATGGCACTTCTATTCATTACTCTTTGCCGTTGTGTAGGCATACCAGCTCGTTGGCAGAGTGGATTAATTACACGACCGGATTTCTGTGGTTCTCATGATTGGGCTATGTTCTATATTGCGCCTTTTGGATGGTTATACGCTGATCCATCTTTTGGAACAGGTGCAGTTCGAGAGAATAATGAAGCGAGGCGACAATTCTATTTTGGAAATTTAGATCCTTTGAGAATGGTAGCTAATACTGAGTTCCAAGCAGACTTTACATTTCCAAAGAAATTTTGGAGAGCTGACCCATATGATAATCAATCTGGTGAAATTGAAACTTTTCACCGTGGATTGCATAATTTTGAATTTGATAGATTTAAAGATGTAATAGGATTTGAGGAAATATAATACTATTACATCTGAGTAACTGCAAGTTGAGGAGAGATGAAATGACACAAAATAAAATCATAAAACCTTATGCTCTAATAGACCTTCATTGTGATACATTAACTGATTGGGAGTATACAAGTACTGGAAATTTAGATACATTGGATGATCCAAAGCGTGTATTGTCCTTATCTTCCATACCTGAAGATATTTATTGGGCACAGTTTTTCGCTACATTTATACCAGATAATATAAGAGGCCAGGAAGCAATAGATTATTATGAGGCAAATAGAGATAGCTTTTACCGCCAAATGAAGTTGTTTAATGATCGAATCAAGTCTTGTAGAACTGCTGCTGACATGGAGGAAGCTTGGTCAGAAGGCAAGATAGCTGCATTTCTCACAGTTGAGAATGGATCTGCCTTAGTAGGAGAATTGAAAAGGATAAAGTTACTTGCTGATGATGGAGTAAGAGCTTTAACTTTAGTGTGGAATGGAGAAAATGAAATTGGTTCTGGTCATAGTACAGATCATGGACTAACTGATTTTGGTAAGGCTGCAGTACTTGAACTAGAAAATCAAGGAATTATTGTAGATGTGTCCCATCTTAACGATTCGGGCTTTGCTGACCTTTTGAAAGTTGCAAAAAAACCTTTCATGGCTACTCATTCCAATTCTAGGGCAGTGTGTAGTCATAAACGCAACCTTACTGATGACATGATTATAGAAATGATTCGCAGAGACTGTATTATTGGTCTGAATTATTTTATTAAATTCATTAAGGATGATGGAAAGGTGGAAAGTCTGGATGATATATACCAACATGTGGAGCATTTTTTTACACTAGGTGCAGAAAAGAATTTGGCTTTGGGTAGTGATTTTGATGGAGCCCTCATACCAGAGTGTCTTAGTACCCCAGCGGATGCTACTGGATTGTATGAATATTTTATTTCCCGCGGAATGACTAAAGAGCAGGCAGATGGGATTTTGTATAAAAATGCACAAACATTTTTTGAAAAGAATTTAAGTTAAAAGAGTATTTCAAGATAGAGTAAAAAGTAAATATAAAAAGTGATATCTAATTAATACCTGATGGTTTAATGGTTTAATACCTAGACTACCAGGTTTTTTTATGTTGATATGGTATTCATTCAATATATTTGATAGAATAAAAGCACAAGGGTGTATTTAAATTTATCAAATAGGTTTTTAGAGTAAGTTGGAAAAAAGAGTGTTAAAAAATGAAAAGAAAATCTATAAATCAAAATTTTAATTAATGAATCTGAAACTGAAGTTCTAAGAAAGAGAATTCAAGATAAATGTTATCAGTTATTTGATAAGAGGTAAACATGGGAAGTTATGAGAATTTAGCAGAGTTTGAATTAAAAAAGTGGAAGTTAAAGATGCAAAGAAAACCTAATATATTACAAAATGTATCTAAAGCTACTCAGAGAAAGGTAAATGATATATTTCCTGAAAAATATCATGAATTAATAACCTCTACTATTAAAAACTTTTTAAAGGCAGTATTATATGGTACCAAGTATCTAACAAAGACACCTTTAGCTGGATTAACATTAGAGGAAAGAGAGAAATTAGTAGCTGAAAAGATCAAATTATATAAAAATACTGCTACTTTAGAAGGTGCAGCCACTGGAGCAGGAGGTATAGTTGCAGGTATTGCAGATTTTCCTTTATTGTTAAGCATCAAAATAAAGTTTCTTTATGATGTAGCTAGCATATATGGATATAATGTGGATAATTATACAGAAAGACTTTATATTTTACACATATTTCAATTAGCATTTTCTAGCCAATCCCATGTAAATGAAATATTTAATAAAATGGAGAATTGGGATGACTATATACAGACTTTACCAGATGATATAAATGAATTTGATTGGAGAGTTTTTCAACAAGAATATAGGGATTATCTTGATATAGCCAAGATGTTACAAATGCTGCCAGGAATTGGTGCGTTTGTTGGCAGCTATGTCAATTATAATTTATTAAAGAAGCTTGGTGAGACAGCTGTTAATTCATATAGAATGAGATATTTTAAATAGTAAAAAATCCTTGATTCATTAGAATTGAGGATTTTTTTATGAAAATCAATACACATGATCTTTAAATCGATATAAATATATTGAGTTACGATAAATAATGTGCTAAAATCAAATTAAATATATAAGGTAGGTGTTTATATGAAACAAGGTTCAACAACATTCTTAAGACTTACTATTTTTCTAATAGGGCTGCCTGTTATAGGCTTATGTATATTTTGGGTGCCGGGATTTGTAAATTATGTTCAATTTCCAATTATAGTTGGTGTCTATATATCAGCAATAGCATACTTCTATGCTCTATATCAAGCTCTTAAGTTGTTAAGTGCTATTGATGCAAATATAGCCTTTTCACAAATTTCTGTTGATGCACTAAGACATATTAAATATTCAGCCATTACAATTGCTAGTATATATGTCCTTCTTATGCCACTTTTGTATCCAGTAGCTGAAGTAGATGATGCTCCAGGGTTAATAGCTTTTCCATTGATCATTATTTTTGCTTCTTTTGTTATAGCTGTCTTTGCAGCTGTTCTTCAAAGACTATTGAAAGAAGCTATTGATATAAAATCAGATAATGATCTAACGATTTGAGGTGAGGAATATGGCAATTATAATCAATATAGATGTGATGCTTGCTAAAAGAAAAATGAGTGTTACAGAACTGTCAGAAAGAGTTGGAATTACCATGGCTAATCTTTCTATATTAAAAAATGGAAAAGCTAAGGCAATCCGTTTATCTACTCTAGATTCCATATGCAAAGCTTTGGATTGTCAGCCTGGTGATATATTAGAATATAGAAGTGAAGAAGGAAGCAATGATTAAGAATAAATTTTAGAAGTCCTTTAGGGGTGTATTATTGTGTATGATATTGTTATAGTTGGTGCAGGGCCGGCAGGATCTAATCTTGCTCGATTAATCAGTAACAAATATAAGGTTTTAATAATTGATAAACGAAATCTAGAAGATGAAAATCAAGAAAACAATATAAGTAAATGTTGTGGTGGTCTCTTGGCTCCAGATGCCCAAAAAATGATTGCAAAATTGAATTTGGCAATGCCTAAGGATATATTAGTTGATCCTCAAATTTTTGCAGTTAGAACTATTGACTTGAGTAACAATTTAGAAAGGCTTTA
Source organism: uncultured Tissierella sp. (assembly GCA_964482775.1). Classification (GTDB taxonomy): domain Bacteria; phylum Bacillota; class Clostridia; order Tissierellales; family Tissierellaceae; genus Tissierella_B. Next base: position 10,075 of record CAYZZR010000018.1, read on the forward strand.
TCAAAGATTTTATTTGAATATGGATAGAGAGAAATTTGATAAATGGCTTGTATCCTTGATACCAAATGGTGTTGATAAAAGCTTTAATTCCTTATTTAAAAGTTATAAAAAAGTACTTGATGGATATGAAATTAAATATATCAATAAAGGAAAAGAATTTACCCTGAAGACTAAGGTTATTATTGGAGCAGATGGAGCATTCTCAAAAATAAGAAATACTCTATGTAAAGATGTAAATATTCCTCAAAGATACATATCAATTCAAGAATGGTATGAATGTCCAAATCATATACCATATTATACTGCGATTTTTGATGAAGAAATTAGTGATTTCTATTCATGGATCATACCAAAAGATAATTATATAATATTTGGTTCAGCTCTTAGACCAAAAGATGATACTATAGAAAAACATAATAAATTAAAAGCAAAGATGCTACAATTTGGATTTAATTTTGATAAAAAAATAAAAACTGAAGGAGCATTTATCAATAGACCAAGAAAGCTATCTCAATTTTATCTAGGAAGAGATAATATAGTTCTTGTGGGCGAAGCTGCAGGAGCAATTAGCCCAAGTTCAGCAGAAGGAATCAGCTATGCTTTAAAAAGCTCCTTATATTTAGCTCAAAGTCTAGAAGAAGGCTTAGATGGTTTTTTAGGTAGATACAATAGGAGAGTGTATAGTATCAAGGGAAACCTGCTATTAAAAAATCTAAAATCTCCAGCTATGTACAATCCCTTTCTAAGACAAATAGCTATGAAATCTGGTCTTCAGAGTTTAAAATAATTGCTACTTGCTCATGATTTCTGCTATAATGGAAATCATTACAAGGAGGAATTATTTTGAGTGAAGAAGAAGTAAAACAAACTAGGTTCAAAGGCATACTATTAGCAGTCATGGCTTCAGTATTATGGAGTATTGGTGGAATCTTGTTAAAGTTAGTTGATTGGAATCCAATTGCCATAGCTGGTTCTAGAAGTTTAATATCATCACTTGTATTTATAGCATACATAGGTAAACCTAAGATTACTAAGTCTAAACCACAGATATTTGGTGCAATATCATATGCCCTGACAGTAATACTTTTCGTAATGGCTAATAAATTGACCACATCAGCTAATGCAATTCTCTTACAATTTACTGCCCCCATATTCGTTGCTATACTGGGCTTTTTTATACTTAAAGAAAAGATATTTAAGCACGATATAATAACAATTGCAGTGGTATTTTTAGGAATGATATTGTTTTTTATACAGGATGTAAGTCCTGGGAATATGTTAGGAAATTTAGTTGCAGTTGTATCAGGTTTCTTTCTAGCAGGGGTTACAGTTGCTTTAAGAATGCAAAAAGATGGGTCTGCTGCAGAAACAACACTTCTTGGAAATATGCTTACCGCAATTATAGCGATTCCGTTTATATTGCAAGTAGACTTTGATTTGAAAAGTATATTGGTAATCATAGTGCTTGGGACATTTCAATTAGGATTAGCATATATCCTTTATGTAAATGCCTTAAAATATATATCTGCTTTTGAAGCCATTTTAGTTACAGCTTTAGAACCAATACTAAACCCTGTTTGGGTATTTATCTTTAATGGTGAAAATCCAGGTCTTTATTCTATAATAGGAGGGGCTATTGTAGTAGGTGCAGTGGTTTTAAGGGGCGTATATATATCAAAAAAAGAATAGAGAAAGAATGCCATAGAGTAAACTCCACCTATATAAAGGTGGAGTTTTTTCACAGGTTTTGATAAAAAATATTATTTAAATATTGCAAATATTTAAATAAACTGTTATACTTAAAAATATTTTAATTTAAAGCGCTAAACTTACAAAAAGGAGAATTGACATGAAGATTTTTGATTACTTAGAGGAAAATGATTATGAACAGTT
>CAYZZR010000018.1:12067-13975 GCA_964482775.1 uncultured Tissierella sp.
GCAGAGGATGTAAATACAACAACTACTGATATGTCATATATAAATGATGAAACTGAATTTGTAGTTGGACTTGAGGGAAAGAGTGGTGATCCATCTCCTATAACTGCATATGGAGTATTTAGAGGTATTCTTGCTGCGATCAATGAAGTTTTTGGAAGTGAGAACTTAAAGGGTAGGACTGTAGCAGTTCAAGGCTTAGGCTCAGTGGGATATGATTTATGTAAAATGCTTGATGAAGCAGGGGCAAAGCTTTATGTAACAGCCAGAAGCAAGAAAAGTATTGCAAGAGTAGTAGGTGACTTTGGTGCAATTGGAGTAGCTCCTGATGAGATATATAAGGTAGATTGTGATATATTTTCGCCCTGTGCTCTAGGCGCAGTTATCAATGATTTTACTGTAGAACAACTAAAATGTAAGATTATTGCTGGATGTGCAAATAATCAGCTAGCTGAAGAAAGACATGGAGATATACTTAATGAAAAAGGAATTTTATATATACCAGATTATATAATAAATGCAGGCGGAGTAATAAATGTATATGAGGAATTTAGAGGTTATAACAAGGAAAGAGCATTGAAGAAAGCTTCTCATATTTATGATATTGTAAGAGAAATTATAGAAATCTCAAAAGGTGAAAATATACCAACTTATAAGGCTGCTGATAGATTAGCTGAAAATAGAATAAATAGAATCTCCAAGGTTAGCAATATTTATTTGAAAAAATAAGCTTGGAAAATAATGAATTAAAAATTAAGCTATTAAGAATCTTCTTAATAGCTTAATTTTTAATCTATATAAGCTAAATTGAATTCTAATATTTGCTTTCTAGTTGTTTTACTCTTTCATATATTTCTTTGTTGATCGGTGTACAAATATTGTATTTTTGACCTAAAGCTATTACTTTTCCAGAAAAAATCTCAACTTCAGATTTTCTTTTAGCAAGTCCATCTTGTCTCATTGAAGGCATTCCATCTGGGTTAAGCGTATCAATTAGAGCTACATAAAAGTTTAAATCATCTTCAGTAACATTTATGTTTTCATACTTCGCAAGGCTTATAACTTCACGCATAGCAGCTATCATCATTTCACGAGCTTGACCAGGTCTATGTATGGTGCCGTAATTGCCCTCATAAATCATAACTACTTGATTCACTCCTACATTTAACATAAACTTACTCCAAAGTCTATGAAGAACATTATTTTCTAATTTATATGGAAAATTAATTTTATCGAATAAAGCTATTAGTTCATCCAATTTATTTTTCATGGTTTCTTCATCACTAATACTACCTATACATAGATAACCCATATTTTTGTAAGTAAACTGATTATTTATCTTTACTGCATCCATTCCTTCAGCAACGGCGTATAGAAGTTTTTCCTTGCCAAAAGCATTGCCTAGTATTTCTTCACTAGATATACCATTCAATAAAGAAATAATTATTGTATCTTCAGAAACCTTGTTATTAGCAGATTTTATAGCTTCTTCTAGAGATGTGGCCTTTACGGCAAATATCAATAAATCTGCAGGACTACCATCATCATCTTCATCAACCAAGTTAAAATCACAGGCTTTACCATTTGAATAAAGACCTTGAAGCCTATATTCTTCCATTCTATCTTTATTTGTGATAAATTCAACACTATTCTTTCCTAGTTTTTCTGTAAGAAAGCCTCCAAATAAAATACCTAGTGCACCCATTCCAACAATACTAACCCTATTAATAGTCATTTGCTTTCCTCCTATACAACTTTAAATTAGTCTGTTTTGATATTAGTATTCATTATACTCAATAATATGGAATTTTGAAAGAAGTAATTTAAAGCCCATGTCAAATGACACAGGCTAAACAAGTACTATCTTAAATGTTAATGATCATGATCTTCATCTGAATCTTCTTTTGTTGG
>CAYZZR010000018.1:14075-17824 GCA_964482775.1 uncultured Tissierella sp.
ATTGATGCAGTTACACATATAATCTTCATAATCATTAGGAGGTGGACACATGCAATTATGTTTTTTCATACAATCATTCCTTTCATAAATTCTCATAATATTATATGATTTATAGACAAGAATGGTTTGTTAAATATATTTATTAATAAATGGGTGGATCATATTTAAATTTAGAGTGATAGAATAAATCTAGAAATTATGGAAGGTGATGAAGACAAATATGAATAAATATGAAAGTGGAGAATTCATTTTAAACAGCGATTTTGAGATACGAAAGCTTAGAGAAGAATTTAATGATATAGATCTGTTAGTTCCTCTGGAGCTAAGGGTTTTGAATCTACGATTTGAAAGTATGCCAACATTTATAGCTGATAGATTTCAATTCAGCGAAGTAAGAAATATTATTATTAGATTGACAACAGACAAGGATAACAATTATTGTACCATTCATCTATTAAATAGCGTTGATCTTCATTCTGCTATAATGAATTTTACCTTTGATTACAAAGGTAGAAGTATTAACATTCTAAGGAATGATTTTAGTGTAGAAATGCGAATACAGGAAATAAGACACATTAGCTAGTGAGAGTGGCAAAGTAAGGGTATATTACTGTAAACTACCATTATTACAATTGTGATATATTGTTGTTTTATATAGTTTTTGTTGTTAACATAAATTAGTGGACATTAATTTTAGGCCTTAGTCCTCTAATAAATACTAATGAAGGGTGTTAACGATGAAAAACATAAAGCATAAAGCTAATGGAATTATATTAATTTTAATGATTATTTTTCTAATTGTTACTTCAATTACTGCATATTCAGCAAAGCAAGAAAAGAAACATATATCACCAATAACTTTAAGTATGCTATCTGTAACTGATGTTCTAGAGAGTATAATAAGGGAAAATCATATTAAAACATTGTCAAATAAGGTAAAAGAAGTAGCATCAAACACAGAATTAGAACAAACAGAAACAGAATCACAATCAGAATCAGATAAAAAAGTAGAGCAAGAAAAGGTAAAAGAGTTGGCACCTGAGAAAAAGGTCGAACCAATTAATAATACAAAATCAGGTAACATGAAGATAGTAGGTTACTACTCTTCATGGTCTGCATATTCTAACTATACTCCTGATAAAATAGATGCAAATAAGATTACTCATTTGAACTATGGATTTGCTAATATTGGGGATGACTTGAGGATTGTCCTTGGAGATCCTGAGGTGGATATAGCAAATTTTCAGAAGATAAGAACATTAAAAAATACTAATAAAAACCTTAAATCTTTGATATCAGTGGGAGGATGGACTTGGTCAGGGAAATTTTCAGATCTTGCACTGACAGAAGACTCTAGAACTAAATTTGCTAAAAGTGCTGTTGAATTTATATTAAAACATGGATTTGATGGAGTGGATATTGACTGGGAATACCCAGTTTCTGGAGGCCTGTCTACAAATAAAACAAGACCAGATGACAAGAAAAACTTTACTCTTTTACTGAAAACCTTACGAAGGGAACTTGATGAGCAAGGGAAAAAGGATGGCAAAGAATACTTGCTTACTATAGCAGGAGCAGCGGGAAGTTCATTTGTTAAAAACACCGAACTTGGAATTCTACATCAATATATAGATTACGCTAATATAATGGCATATGATATTCATGGAAATTGGGACAAGTTTACAGATTTCAATGCTCCGCTATATAGTACAAGAACCTCACCTCATTCCAAATGGAGTATAAATGCAAGTATCAATGGATGGTTAAATGCTGGTTTTCCAGTGGACAAGCTAGTTATGGGGCTACCATTTTATGGATACAAATATGACAAAGTAGCAAATTCAAATAATGGATTGCATCAATCATATTCAAAGGGTTCATCTATTAGCTATAAGGATATTGCAAGTGGCTATTTAAATAAGGCTGGTTTTAAAAGATATTTTAATGCAGAAAGCAAAGTTCCTTATTTATTCAATGGATCCACATTTATTAGCTATGATGACGAGGAATCCATAGCTTTAAAGGCACAATATATAAAATCAAAAGGATTAGCTGGAGCTATGATTTGGGAACTAAGTCAGGATCCAAATAGAGTTTTACTCAATTCTTTATATAAAGGCCTACAATAAAAGAGGATTGACGCACTAGCACTAATAATTTGTGCATGTGTGTCAATTTTTGTTTCAAACTAATGTTGATAGAATATATCTAAATATAGATATACAAATGATTGGATTGGTAATTTCTAATATTTTGACATCCATGGCATTTTATAGTAATCTAGACATAAAGATAAAGAAAAGGGGGGTCCAATGTGCAATACATAATTGGTGGTAGTATTTTAGTATTAATCTTAATTTTTATTCTGGCCTTTTGGAAGAGAGTGCCAGCAGATAAGGCCATGGTAATCACTGGTCTAAAGAAAAGGGTGCTTACAGGTAAGGGTGGTATATTAATACCAATACTTGAGACTTACTGTACTATATCATTAGAAAACATTTCAATGACAACTGATGTGAGCGAAGCCCCATCAAAGCAAGGTATTTTTGTTGATGTAGTAGGAACTGCAATCGTAAAGGTAAGAAATGAAGAAGAAAGTATTTTAAAGGCTGTAGAACAATTTTGCGTAGGCGGTCAGGTTGAAAGTACTGTTGGTGTCATTAGTAGGATGGTGGAACAAATACTGGAAGGTAAGCTAAGAGGAATAGTATCTATGCTCACAGTTGAACAAATCAATGAAGACAGAGCGTCCTTTGAGCACCAAATAGAGCAAGATATCAGGTTAGAACTAGAATCCATGGGATTACAGTTGGTTTCATATACAATACTTAAAATAGCTACACAAGGTGGATACTTAGAAAACAGAGCAATTCCTCAGATAGCATCAGCTCAAGCAGATGCAGATATAGCTACTGCAGAAAGAAGAAGGGATACTGAGATAAAAACAGCAGATGCAATAAGAATTGGGCAAAAGGCAAAGCTTGAAGCTGATACTTCTATTGCAGAGGCTGAGAGGGATAAGGCTATAAAGGTGGAAAGCTATAGAGCTGAGCAAGATAGAGCAAAAGCAGATGCAGACGTGGCTTATAGACTTAAAGAAATTGAAAATGAATCCTTAGTAGCAGAACAGCAAGCTGCACTGGCTAAGAAGAACGCTATAGTAGTAGAAGAGGATTTGGTAGCAAAGGTTAAGAAACCAGCAGATGCTAAGAAATATGAAGCAGAGGTTAAAGCAGAAGCCGATAAGATAGCAGCTATCAAGTTAGCAGAATCAGAGGCTGAAGCTATTAGAATAAAAGCAATAGCAGCAGCAGATGCAAAGAAAATAGAAGCTATAGCAGAGGCAGAAGCTATAAAAGCTAAGGGTCTAGCAGAAGCTGAATCTATCAAGGCTAGAGGTCTAGCAGAAGCAATGGCTAAGGATAAACTGGCTGAGGCTATGGCTAAATATGGGGAAGCAGCAATAGTTGAATTAGTGATAGCAAGATTGCCTGAAATTATGGCTGAAGTATCTAAACCAATGCAACAGGTTGATAAGATAACAATTATAGACAATGGTGGAAATCAAGGAGCTTCAAAGCTATCAAAGGTAGTGACCGATATAGCTGGTAATGGATTTCAATCAGTAAGGGATCTAACAGGAATAGATCTTGTAGATATAATAAATAATTTTACTAAGCCCAAAGAAATTGAAAAAGTTATTGAAGCAGATGCTAAAGAGGCAAGAGTTGAAGCATAATTGACAAATA
>CAYZZR010000018.1:17834-19188 GCA_964482775.1 uncultured Tissierella sp.
CTTTGGGATGTCTTCACTTTTGAACCTGATAATGAGATAAAGGATAAAAAAGTATTAATATTTAAAAGAATGTGTAGTTTTCTAACAATAATGGATATATATAGTAATTAATATAGGAGGGTTATGATGAAAGGTAAATCAATAATTGTTATAATAGCAATCGTGGTAATACTAGGTATAATAGTGATTAGTCCATACAATAAACTAGCTACAATGGATGTAAACGTTGATAGTTCTTGGGCACAAGTAGAAAATGTATTAAAGAGAAGAGCTGATTTAATTCCGAATTTAGTAAATACTGTTAAAGGATATGCAAGTCACGAAAAAGAAGTATTAACTCAAATTACAAATGCTAGAGCTGGGTTAAACAATGCAAATACACCAGAGGAGTTTGCACAAGCCAATAATGAATATGAAGCAGCTATGACTTCTTTAAATATAGTTGTTGAAAATTATCCAGATCTTAAGGCAAATCAAAACTTCTTAGAGTTACAAGCTGAACTATCTGGAACAGAAAATAGAATCAGTACCGAACGTATGAGATATAACGATGCAGTAAGAGAATTAAATACAGCAATTAGAAAATTTCCAACAAATATAGTAGCAGGAATCTTTAATTACGATGCTAGACAATATTTTGAAATAAATGAAAGTGATGCTGAAGTTCCTGAAGTAAACTTTTAAGAGGGTGCTTAAATGAGAAATCAAAAAAGAAGGTATATATGTTTTATAGTAACCTTAATTTTATTACTATCCTCTAATGTTTATGCTATCCCAAAGCCAAACAATAACTTTTATGTATATGATGAATCCAGTATATTAAGTAGTTCTACTAAAGCTTATATTATTGAAACTAACTTAGAACTTTATCAAAAGGCTGGTGCACAAATAGTATGGGTAACAACCAATGATTTAGAAGGAATGGATATAAATACCTATGCTACAGCCTTATTTGATGAATGGAATATCGGAGGTAGTGAATTAGATAATGGTCTTCTAGTACTAATAGTTCCAGATGATGGAGAAATATGGATAGAGGTAGGATATGGCCTAGAAGGAATTTTACCCGATGGTAGAGTAAAAGGTATAATAGAAAATAATATAATACCAAACTTTGCTGAAGGGGATTTTAATGCTGGAGTTATATCTGGTTATGAAGAGATATTAAATTATGTAGAAACCGAATATGATATTGAACTTTCAAGTAGGAATGGAGATTATTATAATCAGTCTAATGAAAGTGATGAACAAGTTCGACTACCAAATATTTTCTTTATTATTGGGATTATAATATTTCTATTTATAGATTTTAAATTCTTTAGAGGCTGGTTAACATTTAGCCTTTTAAGAGGTT
>CAYZZR010000019.1:0-19083 GCA_964482775.1 uncultured Tissierella sp.
GAGCTGGAAAGACTACAGTCCTAAATCTATTAGGTGGAATGGACATGCCGACCTCTGGACGTATTATAGTCAATGGTCACGAAATATCTGCTATGTCAGAACGTGAGCTTACAGATTATCGCCGAACTCAAATAGGCTTTGTATTTCAGTTCTATAATCTAGTACCAAATCTTACTGCACTAGAAAATGTACGACTTGCAGAAGAAATTTGTAGTGGACCTCTTGATGCAAAAGAAATGCTTGAACGTGTAGGCTTGGGAAATAGAATTAATAATTTTCCTAGCCAGTTGTCAGGTGGAGAACAACAGCGTGTTTCCATAGCTAGGGCATTAGCAAAGAACCCCCAGATTATTTTGTGTGATGAGCCAACAGGTGCTTTGGATTCAGAAACTGGAAAAAAGGTATTGAAACTTATAAGAGATGTAGGAAGAGATTTAAGAAAAACAGTTATCATAGTAACACATAATTCACCAATTGCAGAAATGGCACAAAATGTACTACATATGAGAGATGGTAAAATTTCTGAAATAAAGCGCAATGATAATCCAAAAGATGCGGATGAAATCCTATGGTAAAAAGCACCTTATACATAAAACTATTTAGAGATATGAAAAAATCAAAAGCTCAGTTTATTTCTATATTTATCATGGCAACTTTAGCTGTTTCCATCATGACAGGTCTTGATACCGTATGGTTTACTGTAGAAAACAATGCAAATGATATGTATTCTTCAACAAATCTCTCTGATCTATGGGTAACTGTCATGAATCCATCTGAACAGGATTTTTGGGCAATAGAACAAATTAATGGAGTAAAACATATTGAAAAGAGATTCGTGACGGAAGCTGATACAAAGTTACCAAAGAAAGCTACATTACGTATATATGCATTAGATAATGGAAGTAGCTTGGATCAACCTGAACTTCAAGAGGGAGGCTTTAGTAAAGGAGCTAAAAATGTAGTTATAGATAGCTCATTTGCAAAGATACATAATATAAAAGTTGGAGACACCATTTCAATTAAGTTAAATGGTGTATGGATTGATGTGAAAATAGAAGGGATAGCTCTAAATAGTGAGCAAGTATATGCTGTAAAGAATACAGCATCTATCTTTCCTGATTCTGAAACTCATGGCTTTCTTATGATTTCTAGCAGTGTTTTAGAAAGAGCATATGGTCAAAAAATCTATAATCAAATCAGTATAAAAACAAAGGCGGGTACAGACCTTGTTGAACTAGTAAAAAAGATTGATCAAGTTATTGGGAAGAAATTGATTGGTATTACATTGCAGAATGATAGTATAAGTGTAAATAGTGTTAACGGTCGTATACAACAATTTAAGACATTATCTTTAGTGTTTCCATTACTTTTTTTTCTAGTAACAGCACTGATAACACAGAGTACCATGGTTCGTCTCATTGAAAGTCAGCGAGGACAAATTGGTATATTGAAAGCCCTAGGTTATAGTAAAGAAAGTATTTTATGGCATTATACTTCTTACGGAATCATGATTGGCTTATTAAGTTCAATCAGTGGTCTCTTGCTTGGTACAAATCTTTTGGGTCGACTTTTAGTTCCTCAGCTAAGGCTGGCCCTTAGTAGCTATAAAATCCATATTAATCTATGGAATTTTATCTTAGCTTCACTTTTGATCCTTTTTTGTACAGGGGGTGTTTCATTTTATATTTGCTGGAAGCTACAAGGAGATACACCAGCAGTTCTTCTTAGAGAAAAAGATCCTGAAAAAGGGAAACATATCTTTCTGGAGTTTATTCCATCTTTTTGGGAAAAGTTGAAATTTAGCAATATGCTCATTGCCCGAAACACTGTAAAAAACAAGGTGCGTCTGATAATGAGTGTTATCGGTGTAACAGGTTGTGTTGGTGTTATTCTTGCTGCTTTGACTCTTAGGACAACCTTAGTAGGAATATCAGATCAGCTATATGGCGATACATTCACCTATGATCAAAAAGTTCTTATTGATTCCTCTAAGGCTGATTCTTACTATCTCAACAATCTAGGACTTGATGGAATTACACAGCAAATTCAAGAATCTTCAGTTGAAATAATCCTTCCAAATGGAGAGCATAAAATGAAACCTATTACAATCAGTAGAAAGGATAGTCCTCTGATTCATATGAAAGACACTGATGAAGCTCCTATTTCATTGCCTGAAAATGGGATTCTTATGACACGAAAATTGTGTAAGAGCCTAGGAGTAAAACAAGGAGATAATATTCAAATTAAGCGTAGTGCTAGAGACTATGTATCTGTAAAAATAGCTAAAGTTGCATATATGGCTTCAAATCAGGGTATTTATATGACAGATATATTCTGGGAATCCTTAGGGGAGAGGTTTTCACCTACAGCTATACTGATTAAATGGAATAAAAATCCTAATCAGAGATTTTTGGAAAGTGATGTGGTAGTAGATTCAGCTACACGTGAAAGTCAACAGGCTGGATTAGATTCTAGTATGAAGGTGATAAACTTCGCTGTAGTTGCACTAATCATTATGGGTGCTTCTTTGGCCTTTGTAGTTCTATATAATACCAGTGTACTCAATTTTGTAGAACGTATTAGAGATCTGGCTACATTACGAGTACTTGGTTTTCATCATGAGGAGATTCAGAATTTGGTTCTGATTGAGAATTATTTCTCTGTATTTTTAGGGGTAATACTGGGTATCCCATTAGGGCGTTTTATTTCATGGATAATTGCCAGCAGCCTGGATGAGGGCATGGATCTCATGGGAAATATTATATTATCAGATGTGTTGATTACTGGAGTCACTACTCTATGTTTTGCTTGGATTATCAACCATTTTGTAGCTCTAAAGATGAAGGAAATTGATATGTTAGCAGCTTTGAAAAGTGTTGAATAATTATAGATGGAGGAGTACAGCGTGAAAGAATGGATTTTATCTCATAAAAAAATACTTATAATAGGAATTGTCATACTCCTAGTGCTTTCTATAATTCCTAGTGCTACATACTATTTATACAATAGAAAAAGTTATAAGGATACGGAAAACACTATATTAGATGAAAATCAAATTGTGGAAATCGTAGCATGGGGAGAGGTGAAATATTCTCGAATGAAAGAAATCAACATAGACTTTCCATCTATAGTTACTGAAGTTATAGTTCAAGAGGGTGATCGAGTTACCTTAGGTCAACCATTAGTGACTCTTGATTTATCTGAATATAGTGGAAATATAAAAAAATTAGAAGATCAACTATCGACAAATCAGTCAGCAATGCTTATTGCAGAGCAGGATATATTAGCTTTACAAGTAGATATTGAGCAAATGAAAAGTCAGTTGGCTCGAAAGAAAGAAGAGTATAATAGCAATAGCAATGCAGATTTGCTTTTGCTTAATAATTCTTTAGATATAGCTATGAATGAGCTTATATCAGCAGAAACAGATCTTAATAATTATCAAGTTTTATATGAAGTTGGAGCAGTTTCGAAAGTTATACTTAATGATTATAAAATAGAGGCAGAAAAATATCAAAAAAATGTAAATGACATTGAAACAAATATTCAAAAAACAAAAATAGCCTTGAAAGAAGAGTTGGATCAACTGAATGTTTCGGTCAAATCAAAAGAGGGAGAACTTTCTCAATTGCAAAGAGGAAACACAGTAAATGTAATTAAACAGCAAGGAGCTATTTCATCAGTTCAAGTTGATTTAGATTTGATGAGGGCAAAAACTAATAAGGAATATTTTTATGATAAAGAGATAATCTCTGATATTAAAAATGGTATTGTACAAGCTATTTCTGTTAATGAGGGTAGTAACCTTGGATTACAAGGTTTGCCGACAAAAGTCCTGGAAATCATAGATATTGATTCAATAGTTATAAGTACAGAAGTAGACGAAGATTTCATTAGAAATATAGAGCTAGGAGAAAGTGTAGAGATTGTACCAACTTCACTCGTAGATACTAGACTCATAGGCACTGTCACACAGATTCCCGACATTGCAGTAGAAAAAGATGGTAGACGTATAGTCTATGTACTTGTTGAGCCAAAGGATCCTGATTATGTACTCAAGCCAGGTTATACTGTTGATGTGTATTTTAGAAATAAATAGTTTGAATTAATAGAAAAAGAACTATAAAAATATCATTATGAAAAAAATAAAGAATTATATTAGTAAATATTGGGTATCATCATAATGGGAGATGATGCTATGGGTAGATTTGAAGGGCAAAGAGTTGGACTGCGAGATAAAGATACCAATAAGCTAATCATTGCTTATCCATACAAAATCAATGGGACGGATGAGCAAGTTAGTAGGAGAATTAAGAATTGGTATTATCAAACTAATTGTTGTACTACTGACCAATTATTTAGAACATTTGTTGATTTTCTAGATGATGAAGAGTTAAAGCAATATTCTTTATAGGAGAAAATATCCTCTTTACCTAAAAGTGTAAAGAGGATATTTTCTATTTATATATACAAAGCAATAATATATATTAGAAAAACTTCTTAACTGAACCAAGTAATCCTCTAGCTATAGAACGACCTATAGTCCCAGTAATACTTGTCATAGTCGATCTAGCTACCTTATTGATAGGATTGTTTCTCTTAGCTTTTTCTCTTTCCCTTTCCTCAGCTAATCTGATTTTTTCCTCTTGTTTTTGTTCCTTTTCTAACCGTCTCTCTTCCTCAAGTTTCCTTTCTGCTACTAATTTAGCCTCTAGTTTAGTTTGAAGAAGTTCATAAGCAGATTCCCTATCGATAGACTGATTATACTTCGCAAACATGGAAGAGGAATTTATTAAATAATTTCTTTTTTCTTGGCTAATAGTACCTATAAAGGTCTTAGGAGGAACAATGGTTGCCTTCTCTACAATTGAAGGACGGCCCTCTTGATCTAGGAGTGAAACTAAAGCTTCACCAGTTTTCAACTCAGTAATAACATCCTTCACATTGAAATTTGGATTCTGTCTAAAGGTTTCTGCAGCAGCCTTTACGGCTTTTTCATCTCTAGGGGTGTAAGCTCTTAAAGCGTGTTGTACTCTGTTTCCTAACTGCCCTAATATCTTATCAGGTATATCAATAGGATTTTGAGTAATAAAGAATATTCCTACACCTTTTGAACGTATCAATCTAACAACTTGTTCAATTTTCTCCATAAGTATATTTGGAGCATCATCAAACAATAAATGTGCTTCATCAAAAAAGAATACTAACTTTGGTTTATCTAAGTCTCCAACCTCAGGAAGTTCTTCGAATAGTTCTGATAGCATCCACAATAAAAATGTTGAATATAGAATAGGGGAATTGTACAGTTCTTCAGATGCTAATACATTGATAATTCCATGTCCATTTAAATCAGTTTCTATAAAATCCAAAATGTCTAAAGCAGGTTCACCAAAGAAAAAATCTCCACCCTGATCTTCTAGTCGCAAAAGGGATCTTTGAATAGCACCAATTGATTGACTAGAAACATTACCATATTCAAGTGTAATTTCCTTAGAATTACTACCTACATATTGGAGCATAGCCCTTAAATCTTTTAAATCAATTAATAGCATACCCATATCGTCAGCTAGCCTAAAGGTAATATTTAAAACACCTTCTTGAGTGTCATTTAAACCTAACAATCTAGATAAGAGTAAGGGTCCCATTTCAGTTATAGTTGTTCTTACCGGATGCCCAAGTTTCCCAAATACATCCCACAATCGAGTTGGGTAAGCTTCAAAACTGAAGTCAGATATACCTAGGGAATCTAATCTTTCTTTAATCTTAGGATTCATTTCTCCGGGTTCACATAGGCTTGCTAGGTCACCTTTAACATCAGCTAAAAACACAGGAACTCCAATTGAACTAAAATGCTCGGCCATTACCTTTAAAGTTATTGTTTTTCCTGTTCCTGTTGCTCCAGCTATAAGCCCATGTCTATTAGACATTTTTGCTAGAAGCTCTGTATCAAGGTCACCTTTGCCTATTATTAACTTATAATCATTAGTCAACTTTATCCTCCTCCTATTCGTTATATATATCATCTTTAGTTACAAATCAAATATTTATAAATATATAATATTATAGAAAAGTCTAATAATCAATCTAATTAACAAATATCATTCTAAAGTCTGGGATTTTTTCTGTAAAATGTTATAATTAAAGGAAGGGGGCATTTTTATGACTAGATATAGAAAGGAATTTATTATTCCTTATTATGATACTGACAAAAAAGGTTTTGTACAATCAGCAGCATTGCTTACATATATGGGAGAGACGTCATCCCTTCATAGCGATTCTTTAAATGTAGGTATAGAAGAACTGAGAAAACATAATTACGGCTGGATGTTAAATCGATGGAGAGTAAGGTTTTACAAGTATCCAAGAGTTAAAGAAAGAATAATAGTGGAAACTTGGAACTCAGGAATTGATAGATTTTATGCTACTAGAGAATTTAAGATATTTGATGACACTGAGAACATTCTAGTTAATGCAACAAGCCAGTGGATATTTTTAGATATGGACAAGAAAAGACCAAAGAGGATTCCAAAAGACTTTAATGAAATTTATAGTCAAGAAGATGAAAAACTCTTACATGATTATTTTGATTTTAGCTTGGGATTTGAAACAGATTCAAGTTTAGATTTAAATGTTAGAAAATCAGATATAGATTATAATAACCATGTTAACAATGTTAAGTATTTAGATTGGATGATGGAACAAATACCTTTAGAGTTAGATAATAGTAGCAAATTGTATGAACTAGATATTCACTATAAAAAGGAAGTTGTTTTGGGAAATTTAATTAGTTCTTCATTGATGAAAAGTGAAGAAAATCCAACTATATTTTTACATAAAATATCTCATAACAGTGAAATTCATGCTTTGGGAAGAACAGTTTGGAAATAGTATGATACTTACGAAAAATACTCATTATCATAATGAGTATTTTTCGTTTTTCGTAAGTATTTATCTTTATAAATCGGTTTTTATTACCTTGCCATTTTCGTCAATGTGCATTTCTGTGATTTTGTCTAAAATTGGAACTCCATCAATTTTGATGCATTCTAAGGTGTGTATTTTTTTGTTAATTCCCTTGCCAGCTTTGAAGTTTGCTTTCATAACCTTCATTAAGGATACTGGATGCTCTGGTTCTTTTAGGGATACAAATGCAGTGTTTGGCGTAGCTATAGCATCTTGTATAACCTTTTCGAAGTCAATATTATCAAGTCCTGGAATCAAGAAAAATTCAACTTCTTTTTCTAAATCTTCAAATCCTTTAACTTGTACATTTGTAAAATTACTTTTTGCAACTGCCATTAGAGAAGCCATTAATGGGCGAATTCCTGCTGATCTATGACCAGAAACTACTATGGATTCTTTTCGCATTATAGCATCTTCAATATATTGGCCTTGCTCTTCAGTCATAAAATTTGAATCTACAAATTTTTGAATCATTGTATTCATTAAATCACCCCTAACATTTGATGGCTCTATTGTATCACTTTTTTTACCTACAATAAAGGTCTTTTAATAAATATTGTTTAAGCTTTAACGAAATTGCTTGCGATTTCTACACACTAATAAAACGAGAGATAATATTGAATACTTATGTATTGAATATACTTAACCTCGTTATAAAATAAAAGAAATAGTATTTTGTCATAATTGAGGTTATAATGTTTAATGAAAGGGGTTGAGACTATTTTGAAATATCAAACTATTGAAATGGGAACTAAAAAAAATATTGCATTGATAGCTCATGATAATATGAAAAGTGAATTGATTGATTGGGTAGAGGCAAACAAAGCTGCCTTGAGTAATCATAATCTTAGTGGAACAGGAACAACAGCTAGTATCATATCGGAAACTGTTGGACTAACTGTGAAAGCTTACATGTCAGGTCCTATGGGTGGGGATCAACAAATTGGAGCTAGAATTGCTGAAGGTGAAATTGATTTTATGATTTTCTTTTGGGATCCTCTAGAAGCTCAACCACATGATCCAGACGTAAAAGCACTATTACGTATAGCTGTTTTATACGATATACCAGTGGCAAATAATAGAGCTACAGCTGATTTTATATTAACTTCAAATTTAATGAATAAGTCATATAATAGACAGGTTATGGATTATAGAGAAATGTTAAAGTCAAGAGTTAGAAAATTCAGTATAGATTCAAATTGATAAAAATTTGAACTAATTTTAAAATACGCTTGCATTATTCAATTTTCGATGTTACAATATGTGTGTAGCTTTAATTCAGTAGTAATAAATTTTAGACAATAAACAAGTTTTACAGTATAATACATAGTAACGAAATTTATTGTTGTGAATTACGCGAATTAAAGAAATAAATTTTGGAGGTATATGCTATGAAAGGTACAGTAAAATGGTTTAACGCAGAAAAAGGATTTGGATTTATTACAACTGAAGAAGGAAATGATGTATTCGCACATTTCTCACAAATTAGAAAAGACGGATTTAAAACTTTAGAAGAAGGCCAAGAAGTAGAATTCAACGTAGTTGAAGGACAAAAAGGCTTACAAGCTGAAGAAATCACAATAATTTAACTAGAAACTTCACCTCTTAGAGATTTTCTCTAAGAGGTTTTCATTTTTTGTTACTTTAATTGCAAGATTACCATCTATATGGTAAACTTTAAATAATTAAAAAATAAATATGAAAGAGGTTAATCTATGAGCAATACTAATTTAGTTGCAGTTGTCAATGGTAAAGAAATATCAAAAGATGACGTATTAAAGTTTTTAAATGATATTGGGCCACAAATGGCTATGCAATTTCAATCGCCAGATGGAATCAAAAGAGTTATCGATGAATTGGTTAATCAAGAATTATTGTATTTAGATGCAGTTGAGACAAAGCTAGAAGAAGAAAAAGAATTTATAGATGTATTAGAAGCTACTAAGGTAAATTTACTAAAGGATTATGCAGTAAACAAAATAATTGCCAATACTTCTGCCACAGATGAGGAAATGAAAGAGTACTATGAAGCTCATAAGGATAGCTTCAATAAATCTGAGATTATAAGAGCAAGCCATATACTTGTAGATAATGAAGAAAAAGCAAATGAGATTATTTCAGAGATCAATAAGGGTATGAGTTTTGAAGATGCAGCAAAGAACTTTTCTTCCTGTCCATCTAAAGAAGCTGGTGGAGATTTAGGTGAGTTTGGAAAAGGACAAATGGTTAAAGAATTTGAAGATGCAGCATTTGATATGGAAGTAGGTGCTCTTTCAAGCCCAGTAAAAACGCAATTTGGCTATCATATTATCAAGCTTACAGAAAAGAATCCTGAATCAATCAGTACATTTGATGAATCAAAGGAACAAATACAAGGTCAAATTATTAGAAAGAAGCAACAAAATCTCTATTTAAGTAAAATAGATGATTTAAAAACTAAATATAAAGTTGAAATGTTTTAAGGATGGCCTTACCATCCTTTTTTTAATCTATTACTTGTTTAAAATTAGAGAATAGTGGTAATTATAAGGCATATAGATGTAAAACTAGGTAGAGTATCTTTGTAAAAATGAAGCTAAAGGTTGATTTATCAAGTTTATATTATTATATGGAGGTGGTATTTTGTTTAGTGAAGGTTTGACTAAATTATTTATTAAACAAAAAATGATGAGAACTGTTATTTATTCATTAATACCTTTAGTATTAATGGGCACTTATCTTTTTGGTTTAAGAGTATTAACGCTTTTAGGAGTTGTAACTATCGTAGGGGTAATAACTGAATATTTATTTGCAAAGCAGTATAAAAGAAAGGTTTCGGAGGCAATCTTAGTTACATGTATTTTATATACTTTGACTTTGCCACCAACTACACCATATTGGATATCAATTGTTGGTATAATCTTTGGAACTTTATTTGGTAAAGAAGTATTTGGAGGTTTTGGTAAGAATGTTTTCAATCCTGCATTAGTAGCAAGAGCATTTGTTTATATTTGTTTTCCTTCTCCTTTAACTATTAGCTGGACACAGGCTTCAGTGGGGTTTCCTGGGGGATTTGGTACATATTTAAATGAAGGGTTTGAAATGGTATCACAAGCTACACCAATGTTATTATTTAGATCAACTGGAGAGACTATTTCAAAGATGGATTTGTTGCTTGGCAATGTAAGTGGCTCTATAGGAGAAACAAGCGCTATTCTAGTAATTATTGCAGGAATTTATTTGATTTATAAAAAAGTAGCATCCTGGCATATTATGGCAGGCTGTTTTGCAGGCTTTGTAGGGCTGAATACAGTGCTTTTTTTAATGGGTTCAACAAAGGTTCCTGACCCGCTCTATGGAGTATTAGCTGGAGGATTTTTATTCGGAACAGTATTTATGGCAACGGACCCTATATCTTCACCAAAGACCAAAGAAGGCAAGATTATTTATGGAATTATCATAGGGATTGTTGCAGTTATTATTAGAGGTTTTGCTTTATTTGCTGGTGGAATGATGTTTGCTATATTGATTGGTAACACATTTGGCCCTATTATTGATGAAGGAGTAAAGGCTTATAAGAATATGAGAAAAGCTAGATTAGCTAAGAAAGAGGTGGCAATATGAAAAAGTCATTTGCTTATCCTATAATTTTTATGTCCTTGTTAACTGCAATATTTGTATTTGTTTTAGCCTCTTTGGATGCATCAACTGCTGAAAGAGTAGCGACATTACAAGAGACTGATTTAAGAAAGAAGATTCTATATGCATTTGATATAGATGTAATATCTGAGGATCCTGATGAAATCGAAACACTGTTTAAAGGGAATATTGAAGAAGAAGTATTCCAAGATGATACCATATATGTTCTTAAAGAAAACGGACAGGATAAGGGTTTTGCTTTTCCGGTAAGTGGACCAGGACTATGGGGTGGTATAAATGCTTATGCCGCAATATCTACTGACTACAATAATTTATTGGGGATAGTTTTTATTAAACATGAGGAAACGCCTGGTTTAGGTGGCAGAATAGATGAGGAAATATATCTAGAACAGTTTAGAAACTTAGATTTAAGTCAGGGAAGTGATGGAGATTATGTAATATATAGACCTGCTCCAGGTGGCAATGTAGATGCTATAGCAGGTGCTACACTTACCTCTAATTCTGTAGCCAAGCTATTAAATGAAGATATAGATAGTTTTATAAAAGCAAGAAAGGGGGAATAGCAAGTGGCAAAAACTAATACAAAAAAAATACTTTTAGATGGAATTTGGAATGATAATCCTGTATTTAAGCAAATTATTGGGATTTGCTCTGCACTTGCAGTAACGAATCTTATGCTAAACTCTCTAATAATGGGTTTAGGATTGACTTTTGTTACTGGATTATCATCTTTTACCATTTCTCTGATAAGACAATATACACCTAAACATATTAGAATGATGGTTCAAGTACTTATTATTGCAGCATATGTAATAATTGTAGACATATTTTTAAGAGCATATATGCCTGACTTAAGTAAAGCTCTTGGACCTTATGTAGGTTTGATAATTACAAACTGTATTATTATGGGTAGAGCAGAAGCTTATGCACAAAAAAATCCTCCATTTGCTTCTTTAATAGATGGTATAGCCAATGGCTTGGGATACACATTTGTATTATTATCTATAGCAGTAGTAAGAGAGATACTAGCTTTTGGTTCTTTTTTCGGAATTCAAATTTTAGGAGATTGGTGGACACCTTGGACCCTTATGATTATGCCTCCAAGTGCCTTCTTCTTATTAGCAATTGTTATTTGGGTAACACATAATATTCAAAATAAAGGTAAAAGTGAGGTGGCTAAATAATGGTAGAATTAAATCCTATGGTCATTTTAGTAGCTGCTATTTTTACTAATAATATGATATTCTCAAATTTCTTGGGAATGTGTTCATTTTTGGCGGTTTCAAAGGAAATCCCTACTTCTTTAGGTTTAGGGCAAGCTGTAACCTTTGTGCTTGCTTGTACAACTGTTATAAATTATTTGATTTACTATTATATTTTGATACCTCTAAATCTAGAGTTTTTAAGGTTTATAATATTTATTGTAAGCATAGCAGCCTTTGTGCAATTGCTTGAAATGCTCTTAGAAAGATATTTACCAAACCTATATTATGCCTTAGGTATATTTTTACCTCTTATAACAGTAAACTGTGCAATATTAGGGGTTTCATTGTTCATGATTATTAGGAATTATACATTCCTTCAATCACTTGCTTTTAGTATTGGATCAGGAATAGGATGGACTTTAGCTATAGTTGCATTAGCGGGAATTAGACAAAGACTAAAAACAGATTCTATTCCAGAAGGACTTAGAGGGACTGGAATAACCCTGATAATTACTGGACTGATGGCTTTAGCCTTTATAGGCTTTTCAGGCATCGTTCAAATTCAATAGGGGGGATATGCGATGAATACAATAATTATATCTACTGTTTCCTTTACGGTTATGTCTGCTATATTCGCTTTACTGCTTACAATTGCTGATAGAACTGTAGGGGATTATGGTGAAGTAAAATTAACTATAAATGAAGAAAAAGAGTTTACAGTTAAAGGTGGTTCTCCTCTATTATCAACTTTAATTGATGAAAAGATATTTATACCATCAGCCTGTGGTGGCAAGGGCACTTGTGGTTATTGCAAGGTTCAAGTCCATGAAGGTGGAGGACCAGTGTTAGCTACAGAACTTCCCTTTTTAACAGAAGAAGAAATGAAAAAGGATGTTAGATTATCTTGTCAATGCAAGGTTAAACAGGATATTAAAATTGAAATACCTGAAGAATTGTTTAATGTAAGAGAATATGATGCAGTAGTAGATAAGGTAGTTGACCTAACGGATATAATTAAACTACTTAGGTTTAGGCTTCCAGAAGGTGAAGAGATAAACTTTAAACCAGGACAATATGTTCAATTGAAAGCACCGATTTATGATGGTAATGATGAAGAAGTATATAGAGCATATTCGATCGCTTCTTCTCCAACTAATAAAAATTATATAGAATTGGTTATCGGTTATGTACCAGAGGGAATAGCAACTACCTATGTGCATAGACATCTAGTAGTAGGAGATAAGGTAAATATCAATGGGCCTTATGGAGACTTCTACTATCATGATAATGATAGAGAAATGGTAATGGTAGCAACAGGAACAGGAGTTGCTCCAATTCTATCCTTATTAAATTATATGAAAGAACATGATATAAAGAGAAAGGCTACATTTTATTTTGGAGCTAAAACTCCAAAAGATTTGTTCATGTTAGATGATTTCAAGGAATTTGAGGAAACTCTTTATGATTTCAAATTTGTGCCTACTCTTTCTAGAGTAACTCCAGAGGACAATTGGACTGGAGAAGAAGGTAGGGTTAATTCTGCAATAGATAAACTTTTAGATAATGGCGTAAATGCTGAAGCATACCTTTGTGGAAACGAAGCTATGATCGATTCTGTAACTAAATCTTTAACTGCAAAAGGCATGAAAGATGAACTAATTTATTACGACAAGTTCTAGTTAAAAAATCTCTAAGATATCTTAGAGATTTTTCTTTTCTTAAAGAATTAAGCATTTTTTTATGGTATAATAAGCTGTGGAAGAATGGGGGAAGAGAATGAAACTTGAACTATTTGATTTTATAGAAAAAACTTTGAAATTAATCGAAAGTAACAGTGATGAACTCAATAGAGTTGCAGCAGAGTTAGAAAAATTTCTTACAAATACTTTCTTCATCAATGATCACTTTCTAAATGTGAATTATAGGATTAAAACTCCTGAAAGTCTAAAGGAAAAAATACTTAGACATAATCTATATTTGATTTACAATACACCAGAAGAATTAGTTGACAATTTATCTGATCTTATAGGTTTTAGGATTGAATGTAGATTTATGATGGATGAAGAAAAAATATATAAAGACATAGTAAAATTATTCAATATTAAAGAGAAGTGTGGATACTATTCTAATCCTTTAAATTCTAGTATAATGTTAAATTTAGATGAAAAACAGCCACAGATACAAAAAAATGGGTTTGAGATATATAAAATTGATGGCAAGTATAATAAGAATGGAGTAACAGTGAATTTTGAATTACAAATTAAATCTATGGTAAACGTTTTTTGGGGTGATATTGACCATAGAGTTTTGTATAAGAATTTTAACTATATGCTAACAGAAGACTTCTTTCGAGATATTATGTCATCTATAAAGGATAATCTTGGAATGATAGATAGACAACTAATGTTAGTATATGACCATTTAAATGATATGGATGCTAGCAATACTACAACTAAAAAGTCCCAACTAAAATCATTGCTTTCAAAGATCATACACGACATATATATTGTAAAAGTAAGACAAGATTTAGGTTTTGTTGTTGATTTCAAGAAATCAACTGATGTGATTGTGGATTATATATTTATGAAATCGGGCGATGAGCAATCTTCTAGCTATAGCAATAACTTTATTAGAATTATTAATAGACTTAATGAAATCAGTAAGAACGAGATAAATTTTGAGAATTACATCTATTTTGCTAGAGATTTACACTTTGAAAATCCATTGATTCAAAAACTATCCAATGAAGTGATTAAAGTAATTAATAAAGATTTCAAGTGGAATCTATTCTTTAAAATTCTTTTTGATATTGAAGAAGAGGATAACGCAACAGACTTTGAAGGATTTATGGGTTTCCTAGTAAGAAGATTAACTGTAGGTATAATAGAGATATTAGATGGGAAATATATATCTAATGATCAAAAAAATGAAGTTTTAGATTGTATTAAGGAATATATTATTGAATACTTCACTAAGGATATGGACATAGATTTAATAAATGATTGCAATATCAAAGCATTGAACACCCATATAATAAGTAGCATAGAAACAATAATAAATTATGAAGATTGGTTATATAGCAAGTCGAGCTTGTATAATAGTATAATGAGTTTTAGTGTGAAGTAAGGCAATGCCTTACTTCTGTCTTTTTGGGTTTAAGTTGTTAAAATAGTAGGAGGATTGACATGAAATTGATTAATAAAGTAAAAGTAACATTGATGAATACTAAAAAAAGTATAGAAAGATTTCCTATAACAATTATTATTTCAACAGTATTAACAGTTCTTTTGATATACTATAATGAAATAAATCCAAATTTAATTGATGAAATAAGAACTAAATTCGAAAAGCTACTTATGCTTCTAGGACTTGCCATTCCATTATCATTGTCGATAGGTTTATGGCATGAAAGATTTTATAAGATAAGCAAGTTCTTTAAATATCTTTTAGGGTCATTATTTTTAATAATCTATTACAATTTTTTTATGGAAGATTTTAATATGGTTACAATGACTAGATACTTTGGAACAATAATATTCTTAATTATTGTAATATTTTATGCTCTTAAATTGAAAAACGATGAAGATTATGAGCTATATGTTATTAAAATATTTTCAGGTGGCTTTATTACTGTCCTATATTCAGGAGTGCTATATCTAGGTTTAGCAGCAATTTTATTAACTATTAATACTCTTTTTGATGCTAATATTAATAGCAAGATCTATTTATATATGTTTTTCATTGTAGTTTTTATATTTGCTGTTTCTATGTTTCTTTCAAAAATCCCTTATAAAGAGGATAGCTTCAACCATAAAGAATATTCTAGGTCATTAAAAGTATTATTGTTATATATAGTTGTACCTTTAATTAGTATATATACTATAATTTTATATACTTACTTTATAAAGATATTAGTAACATGGGTATGGCCAAAAGGTTTAGTGTCTCATCTTGTATTATGGTATTCTGCAATAAGTGTTGGAGTAATATTTTTAATTACCCCTCTACTAGAAGAAAATAAAATAGCCAACACTTTTAAGACTTGCTTTCCAAAGCTTATTTTACCAATACAATTGATGATGTTTATATCGATTTTTCAGAGGATCTTCCAATATGGAATAACTGAAAACAGATATTATATAGTTGTTCTTGGCTTATGGGTACTAGGAATTATGATATATTTTTCTTTTAAGAAAACCCTTAAGAACATTCTAATTCCAATTTCATTATCTATTGTAGTCTTATTGTCTATATATGGACCATTAAGCAGCTATAGTATATCTAGGATGAGTCAAAATATGAGACTAAATACTATCTTAGAAGCAAATGGCATGCTAGTAAATGGAACTATAAAAAGCAATCCTAATCTTGATGGGGATGTTCAAAAAGAAATAAGTAACATTATTAGTTATTTCTATAGTAATCATTCTTTAAAGGATATAAGAGTCTTAGCAGATGATTTTGAACTTGCTGATACTAAGGATATATTTGGGTTTGTATACAACCCTCAAATATATAATGAAACATATCAAGAATATTTTAATTATTTTCTAGATCAGTATAATAAACCTGTTGATATATCAGGATTTGATTATTATATGCATTTATCTTCTTGGAATAAAAGATATATTGAGTTAGATAATCTTGAGATTTTCTATAGTAATGATCATATTTTAACTGTTGAACAAGTTGGAAATGCTATAGTAAAAGTAGACTTTAATGAATTGGTAAAAGATGTTCATGAAAAAATGAAATTAAATGCTACCACTAACACTAGTACGAAGAATAATGCGGACTTGGAGAATATGACAATAAATATAAGTGAAATAAATATTAAACTTAAGATAATATTTACCAATATAGGTGGAAGGTTGGATTTCAATACAAAGCAAATAAATTTAGATAATACTGAGTTCATTTTGCTAGTTGATTTTGAGTGAAACTGGGTAATAGAAGTGTGATAGATAAACAAAATATTCCTATAAAGGATGATGATTATGCACAAAGAAGAGCTAGATATAATTAGACAAGCAATACTAAACGAGATAGAGGGTTACGAGTTTTACAAACTTGCATCGACCAAAGGTTCAGAAGAGATTAAGGCTGCTTTTAAAGAGCTTGCAGATGAAGAATTAAAACATGTGGAATTTTTAAAAACATTATTTGAAGTAATCAATACAAATGATTCTGATGAAATGAAATTAGATCTTCAGGAAGCACTCCCTTCACCAGGAATTTTTAAATGGGAAAAGGTAGGAAAGGAGCTAAACTCTTTTGCTATGTCAGTTTTCAGTATTGGAATGCAAATGGAAAAGGATTCTATAGAGTTTTATCAGAATGCTAAGGATTTAACTAATATTAATGCAGTGAAAGAATTATTTGATATATTAATTGAGTGGGAGAAGGTTCATCTTGATCAATTTACTACACAATATAACCTATATAAAGAAGAATGGTGGGCTGAACAAAGTTTTTCACCATTTTAAGAATCTAACTATTTAAGGAGTGGATTATTTATGAAGACTATCTATTTAGCTGGTGGATGTTTTTGGGGTGTAGAAGAGTATTTTTCAAGAATTGAAGGGATTATTGATACTGATGTTGGTTATGCTAATGGAAAAAAAATAAGTCCAACTTATGAGCAAGTCTGTACAGGTTTAACTGGTCATGCTGAAACGGTTTATATAAAATTTGATGATAGTATATTGCCATTGGAGTCTATACTCGAAAGATTCTTTAAAATAATAGACCCTACTCTATTAAATCGACAAGGTGGAGATATAGGCAATCAATATAGAACTGGAATATATTACGTAGATTTTGATGATTTAGAGATAATAAAGAAGGTAATAGAAAAAGAGCAACTAAAATATAAAGACCCAATAGTAACTGAAGTAAAAGAACTTGCTTTCTTTTACTATGCAGAGGACTATCACCAGGATTATTTAAAAAAGAATCCAGGTGGCTACTGCCACATAGATATGAGCTTGTAAGGAAATTAAAGAAATGAGGAAATATGAAGAGATTTAAGAAAGTTTATATAGAAATTACTAATGTATGTAATTTAAGGTGTAACTTTTGCCCTATTACAAAAAGGACACCTAAATTTATGAGTTTAGAAGATTTTAGTTCAGTTTTGAATAAGGTTAAGGATTTTACAGACTATATTTATTTGCACTTAAAGGGAGAACCGCTTTTTCATCCTGATCTTGGTTTATTTTTGGATTTAGCCTATGAGTATGGTTTGAAAGTTAATTTAACAACTAACGGTACATTGATTAGTAAAAATAAGGATCTACTTTTAAATAAACCATCCTTAAGACAAATTAATATTTCTTTGCATAGTATTGAACAAAACCAAAGGTTTAATAATCAAGAAGAGTATATAGATGAAATAATTTCTTTTATTGATCAAGCCAAAGAAGAAAGAGTAATAGTAGCATTGAGACTTTGGAATTTAACAGATAAAATAGAAGAAAACATTATTAAGAACAAGTTTATGTTAGAGAAACTTGAAAGCCATTTTGGCCTTGATTATAATCTTATAGATGAATTTTCTAAAAGACGTGGTATTAAAATTAGGGACAGGTTATATCTTAATGAGGATATGGAATTTGTTTGGCCAGATATAGATAATGATTATTATTATGAAGAAAGTGGATTTTGCTATGGATTAAGAGATCAGCTGGGTATTCTAGTTGATGGAACTGTTGTACCATGTTGCCTTGATGGTGAGGGTATTATAAATCTTGGTAATATTTATAATGAAGATTTAGAGATGATTTTAGATAAGGAAGTATCTCATAAAATATTTGATGGATTCTCAAATAGAAAAGCATATGCAGAACTTTGTAAAAGATGCACTTATAAAAATAAATTTGATTTCAAGGAGGAAATATGATTCAAGTAGAAAATACAAAGGATTTAAATGAAGAAGGAAAATTAAGTACCATGAACATGTTCTTAAAATCTCAATTAGATTCAGAGAATGACGATTTAGCAAACATTTCTAATGCAACAGCTATTATAAAAGCTAGCATTGATAATCTTAATTGGGCTGGGTTTTACTTTATGAGAGAAAATGAATTGGTCTTGGGACCTTTTCAAGGACTTCCTGCATGTAATAGAATAAAAATAGGTAGCGGTGTATGTGGAACTGCAGTTGAATCTAGAAGGATACAGCTAGTAGCTGATGTTCATTTATTTCCGGGGCATATAACCTGTGATTTTGCATCCAACTCAGAACTAGTTATACCTATAATTAAGGAAGATAAGG
>CAYZZR010000020.1:0-10361 GCA_964482775.1 uncultured Tissierella sp.
ATATAAGCAAAGAAGATATTTCCAAGAGAGTTTTGACTCAAAAGATATTAGCAAGCCATGCAGGACTTGAAAGTGTAGTTGCAGGACAATTTATTGAGGCTGATTTGGATATGGTTCTAGGCAATGATATTACCACACCTCCAGCCATAAAGGAATTCTATAAGATGGGAGCTACTGATGTATTTCACAAAGAAAAGATAGCCTTAGTTCCTGATCATTTTACACCTAACAAGGATATAAAATCAGCAGAGCAATGTAAGTGCATGAGAGAGTTTGCTTACGATAAGGAGATAGTAAACTATTTTGAAATAGGTGAAATGGGTATAGAGCATGCTTTACTTCCTGAAAAAGGTTTAGTAGTAGCAGGAGATGTAGTTATAGGAGCAGATTCCCACACCTGTACCTATGGTGCCCTTGGAGCATTTTCAACTGGTGTAGGTAGCACTGATATGGCAGCAGGCATGGCAATAGGTAAATGTTGGTTAAAGGTGCCAAGTGCCATAGAATTTGAATTAGTAGGAAAGCCAAGCAAATGGGTAAGCGGAAAGGACATTATCTTGCACATCATTGGAAAAATAGGTGTAGATGGAGCTAGGTACAAATCCATGGAGTTTGTAGGTGATGGAATAAAAAATCTTTCTATGGATGATAGATTCACTATAGCAAATATGGCCATTGAAGCTGGAGCAAAGAACGGAATATTCCCAGTAGATGAAAAGGCTAAAGAATATATGAAGGAGCACTCCACAAAGGCATACAGGGTTTATGAGGCAGATGAGGATGCGGTCTATGATGAAAAATATGTGATTGATTTGTCCATCTTAAGACCAACAGTTGCATTTCCACATCTACCTGAAAACACTAGAACTATAGATGAGGTAGGAGATATACAAATTGATCAGGTTGTTATAGGCTCATGTACTAATGGTAGAATAGATGACCTAAGAGCAGCAGCTGCTGTATTTAAGAATCGCAAGGTAAAGAAGGGAGTTAGAGCCATAATATTCCCCGCAACACAAAAGATATATCTTCAAGCCATTGAAGAAGGGCTTATAAAGATTTTCATAGAAGCAGGTGCAGTTGTAAGCACACCAACCTGTGGACCTTGCCTTGGTGGACATATGGGAATATTAGCAGAGGGTGAGAGATGTGTGGCTACTACAAATAGAAATTTTGTAGGGAGAATGGGACATACAAAGTCAGAGGTTTATCTAGCAAGTCCTGCTGTAGCGGCAGCATCTGCAATTGAAGGTAAAATATTCAATCCAGAAAATATATAGGGGTGATGGTATGAAGGCAAAGGGAAATGTTTTTAAATATGGTGACAATATAGATACAGATGTAATTATACCTGCAAGATATTTAAGCAGTTCAGAGCCAAGTGAATTAAAGAAGCATTGTATGGAGGATATAGACAAGGACTTTGCAGAAAAGGTAAAGCCTGGAGATATAATTGTTGGGCTTAAAAATTTCGGATGTGGTTCCTCTAGGGAGCATGCACCACTTGCCATAAAGGCATCAGGCATATCCTGTGTTATAGCAGAGAGCTTTGCTAGAATATTCTATAGAAATTCCTTCAATATTGGACTTCCAATCATTGAAAGCCCTGAGGCAGCAAGAAAAATTGAAAATAATGATGAAGTGGAAATAGATTTTAATAGTGGTGAAATTAGAAATATAACAAAAGATGAAGTGTATTTTGGACAAGCATATCCAGAATTTATTCAAAAGATTATTCAAAATGATGGTTTAGTTTCCTACATTAAGACTAAAATGGATGGTGGTAAATAATGGAATACAAAATAGCGGTGGTTAAGGGAGATGGAATTGGACCAGAGGTTGTTGACCCTGCCTTGGTTATCCTAGATGCCATAGGTGAGAAGTTCGGTCACAATTTTAATTATAAGGAGCTACTAGCTGGGGGTTGTGCCTACGATGTCTATGGAGATCCTCTACCTAGTGAGACTATTCAAGCTTGTAGGGAGTCAGATGCCATCTTGTTAGGTGCTGTTGGAGGTAACAAGTGGGATAGCTTGCCAGGGGATAAAAGACCTGAAAAAGCAATTCTAGGTCTTAGAAAGGAACTAGGTCTATATGCCAATATAAGGCCAGGAATATTATTTGAATCATTGAAAGAAGCCTCTCCCCTAAGGCCTGAAATAATTGGTGATGGCTTTGATATATGTGTGGTTAGAGAGCTTACAGGTGGTATTTACTTTGGAGAAAGAGGAAGTAGGCAAACTGAATTTGGGGAAACGGCCTATGATATCGAAGAATATAGTGAGATGGAAATAGAGAGAATTGCAAGAATAGCCTTTGAAATGGCCATGAAACGCAATAAAAAGGTTACAAGTGTGGACAAGTCCAATGTTCTAGAAACTTCTAGATTATGGAGGAAGGTAGTTGAAAGAGTTTCTAAGGATTACCCTGAAGTGGAGCTAAATCATTTATACATAGACAATGCTACAATGCAGGTAATCAGAGATCCTCAGTTCTTTGATGTAATACTTACATCAAATCTATTTGGAGATATATTGTCAGATGAAATCAGTATGTTAACAGGCTCCATAGGAATGCTTCCATCTTCAAGTATGGGAGAAAACAATAAAGGCTTATACGAGCCAATTCATGGATCTGCACCAGATATAGCAGGAAAGGATATAGCAAATCCTATAGCAAGTATACTTTCTGCTGCAATGATGCTAAGGAATTCCTTTGGATTAATAGAGGAAGCAATTGCAATAGAGGATGCTGTAAACAAGGCGTTAAATCAAGGCTATAGGACTAGTGATATAGCTAAAAACAATGAAAAAGCAATTGGGACAAGGGAGATGACAAGGATAATTAAAAGCTTCATATGAAAATGAATTGGAGATATGGTTCTATTTCCTTTTAAAATTGAATTTTTTAAAAAAAGTGTTGACAAGAATCTAAAGTTGGTATAAGATAACTTTTAATTACAAAAATTCAGTTAATAATAAATAGTTTTGATGGAGAGAAAAATACATAAAGTTAATTACAGAGAACTGACAAATGGTGAGAGTCAGAGTTAAAACATGTATATAATAATCACTCCAGAACTGTCGAGATGAAATGATTTATTCAGAGTAACCAAGACCGGGATTCTTTTTTACAAAAGAAGCGCCACCGTTACATGGCTAGGGTTAAAAGCAAATGCTTTAGACCTGATAAGTCAATTCACGTGAGTGAACTGTAAGCTTGGGTGGTACCACGAGATAGCGATAACTCGTCCCTAGTATATATTAATATACTAGAGACGAGTTTTTTTATACCCAAAAACCACTAAGGAGGAACCAAATGCTAAGATTATACAATTTTATTGAAGCCAAAGAAAGACTAACCACAGTGATCAACAAAACACAACTTATTCACAGTGACGTATTTTCAATTGAATCTGGCAATGACATCTACATAAAACCAGAAAACTTACAAAGAACAGGTTCCTTTAAGATTAGGGGGGCATACAACAAGATTTCGAAGCTTAGTGATGAAGAAAAGAAAAAGGGAGTTATAACCTCTTCAGCAGGAAATCATGCCCAAGGAGTTGCATTTGCAGCTCAAAAGCTTGGAATAAAAGCGGTAATCGTAATGCCAAAGCATACACCTCTAATCAAGGTAGAAGCCACAGAAAGGTATGGAGCACAAGTTGTACTTGAAGGGGAGGTATATGACGACGCATACAGAAAGGCATTAGAACTACAAGAGAAGGAAGGTTATGTATTTGTACATCCATTTAACGATGAGGATGTAATTGAGGGGCAAGGCAGTATTGCCTTAGAGGTTCTGGAGGAAGTCCCAGATGTTGATATTATGTTGGTTCCATTAGGTGGCGGAGGATTGATTTCAGGTGTTGCAGCAGCAGCTAAGCTAATGAACCCCAAAATAAAAATAATTGGAGTAGAACCCCTTGGTGCAGCTAGTGCTCTTGCATCTTTGGATAAGGGAGAAGTAGTAGAATTAGATGAGCTTATGACCATAGCTGATGGAACTGCTGTAAAGAAAATAGGAGATTTGAACTTTGAATATATCAAGAAATATGTAGATGAAATCATCACTGTTTCTGATTATGAATTGATGGAATCCTTTTTGCTACTGGTTGAAAAGCATAAGATTGTAGCTGAAAACTCTGGGATACTGTCCATTGCTGGACTTAGGAAGCTAAAGGAAAAGGGCAAGAAAGTAGTCTCCATACTAAGTGGGGGAAATATAGATGTACTGACTATATCATCCATGATAAATAAAGGACTAATTGAGAGAGGTAGAATATTTAGATTTTCAGTTTGCTTACCTGATAAACCAGGACAGCTATTGGAGGTTTCGAGAATTTTATCAGACCTTAACGGAAACGTCATAAAGCTGGATCATAATCAGTTTAAGAATCTTGATAGATTCCATGATGTAGAGCTTCAGGTTACAGTGGAAACAACTGGTGAAGCCCATATTCAAAAGATTACTCAGGAATTGGAGAAGGAAGGCTTTAAGATAGTAAGGCTGGATTTACATTCAATGTAACGATGTGATGAAAATTATTAAAGTAAAGAGGTGGTAAGATGGAAGAGATGATAAATGGTTCAAGGATTTTGCTTGAAAGTTTACATAGGTTGGGAGTTAAAGATATTTTCGGATACCCTGGTGGATCTGTAATCCCAATTTACGATGAAATATTTAAATATGATAAGATAAATCATTATTTTTCAAGACATGAACAAGGAGCTGCACATGAAGCAGATGGATATGCTAGGGCATCAGGTCAAGTCGGAGTCTGTTTGGCAACATCAGGACCGGGTGCAACCAACTTAGTAACTGGAATAATGACAGCTCATATGGATTCAATTCCGCTACTGGCAATAACAGGGCAGGTTGGTGTCTCAATGCTTGGCAAGGACTCATTTCAAGAAAGTGATATCGTTGGGATAACTCTTCCAATTACTAAGACTAATTACTTGGTAACTGATATTATGGATTTGCCTAGGGTATTGAAGGAATCATATTTTATAGCAAGTACTGGCAGACCAGGACCAGTTTTAATAGATATACCTAAGGATATTCAACTTCAAGAGATTCCATATAAGGAATATGAGAAACTTTTTAAAATGGATATCAAGCTTCCAGGCTATGAACCAACCTACAAGGGGCATCCTAAGCAGATAAAAACTGCCTTAAATCTAATAAAGAATGCAAAGAAGCCCTTGATAATTGCAGGAGCAGGAGTGCTTAAATCAAAAGCAACGGATACACTCTATGAATTCGCTGAAAAAACCAACACACCTGTTACCACTACCCTATTGGGGCTGGGAGTATTTCCTAGCAATCATAGACTTTCCTTGGGGATGCTGGGTATGCATGGAACAGTAGCTGCAAATTATGCAACAGATGAGGCTGATCTTGTCATAGCAGCTGGAATAAGGTTTGATGATAGAATTACAGGAAATCCAGAAAAATTCTGTAGCAATGCTCAAATTATTCATATAGATATAGACCCAGCAGAAATAGGCAAGAACAAATCTATAGATGTACCAATAGTAGGAGACTTAAAGAATGTTCTTGATAATTTCAACAGGGCTATTGGACACTTAGACCATGAAAGCTGGATAAGTCAAGTTGATAGTTGGAAAAGCCAGTATCCAATTAGATATGGAGAAAGTGTAGAGAATAGGTTGATGCCACAAGAGGTGCTAGAAAAACTAAATAGGGTAATCAAAGGAGAGGCAATAATTGCAACAGATGTAGGGCAACATCAAATGTGGACAGCTCAATATTTGAGCTTTAAC
This sequence comes from uncultured Tissierella sp., assembly GCA_964482775.1. Lineage (GTDB taxonomy): Bacteria > Bacillota > Clostridia > Tissierellales > Tissierellaceae > Tissierella_B. The sequence goes on from CAYZZR010000020.1 coordinate 5,793, forward strand.
AAAGCGAATACCATATTGACATCTGGTGGTTCAGGCACTATGGGTTATGGATTGCCAGCTGCAATAGGAGCTCAAGTAGCAATGCCAAATGAAAAAGTTATAGCAATTGTTGGTGATGGTGGATTTCAGATGACATATCAAGAGCTTATGTTGATAAATCAGTATAAATTGCCAATAAAGGTGATAGTTATCAACAACTCCTATTTGGGAATGGTTAGGCAATGGCAAGAAATATTTAATGACAAGAGATATTCCTTTGTAGATTTAAGTATAAGCCCGGATTTTGGAAAGATAGCAGAGGCTTATGGAATTAAGTACTTGAGAGTAGATTCCAAAGAAACCTTAGAAAATGAATTTGAATGTGCCTTGGAGTCAGATGAAGCAGTTATAATCAACTGCATTGTAGAAAAGGAAGCAAATGTACTTCCTATGATACCTTCAGGCACTAGTGTATCCAATATAGTAGGAGTAAGAGGGGTTATAGATTATGAATAACACATATGAAATCCTAATAATAGCAAAGAACACAAATGGAATAGTTGCAAGAATAATGTCCCTCTTTAATAGACGAGGATATTTTGTGAAAAAAATGACTGCAGGAGTTACCAATATTCCTGGACATGCAAGGCTTACCTTGACTGTTGAAGGGGATGATAAAATCCTAGATCAAATACAAAAACAGGTTTACAAAATAGTAGATGTGGTAAAGGTGAAGGTTTTTCCTGCAACAGGTGTTATTCGTAGAGAGTTAATGTTGATAAAGGTAAAATCATCAGATGAAAATAGGGCACAGATCATACAGATTGCAGATATATATAGGGGGAATGTCTTAGATGTTGGACCAGATTCCTTGGTAATAGAAGTTACTGGAGATGTAGGCAAGCTTCAAGGCTTTGTAGATATGATGGACAACTATGGCATATTAGAAATGGCCAAGACAGGAGTCTTAGCCATGAGCAGAGGAGAAAAGATGTAATTTATTAAATTTAAAATAGAGGAGAGATAAAAATGGCAAAGATGTATTATGAGAATGAGTGTAATTTAGAGGTACTTAAGGGTAAGAAGGTTGCAATTATAGGTTATGGTAGTCAAGGTCACGCACATGCACTTAATCTACATGAATCTGGAGTAGATGTAACAGTTGGTTTATATGAAGGAAGCAAATCCTGGAACAAGGCAGCTGAAGCTGGATTAAAGGTAGATACAGCAAGTGGGGCAGCAGCTTGGGCAGATATCGTAATGATTTTAATAAATGATGAAAAACAAGTTCAATTATATGAAGAAAGTATAAAACCAAATTTAAAGCCAGGAAAATACTTAGCATTTGCCCATGGTTTCAATATCCACTATGGTCAAATAGTTCCACCAGCTGATGTAAATGTATTTATGATAGCTCCAAAGGGGCCTGGCCATACAGTTAGAAGCCAATTCCAAGAGGGAAAAGGGGTACCTTGTCTAATAGCTGTATATCAAGATGTAACAGGAGATACATATGATATAGGCTTAGGATATGCAGCAGGAATCGGTGGAGCAAGAGCTGGGGTTCTTGAAACTACATTCAAGGAAGAAACCGAAACAGATCTATTTGGAGAACAAGCAGTTCTTTGTGGAGGAGTTACAGAGCTTATGAAGGCAGGCTTTGAAGTGTTAGTTGAAGCAGGTTATGAGCCAGAAAGTGCGTACTTTGAATGTGTTCATGAAATGAAGCTAATTGTAGATATGATAAATCAAGGTGGATTTGAATATATGAGATATTCTATCAGTGATACTGCAGAATATGGAGACTATTCAGTTGGTAAGAGAATCATCACCCAAGAGACTAGAAATGAAATGAGAAAGGTATTAAAAGAAGTCCAAGATGGAACTTTTGCAAGAAACTGGTTATTGGAAAACAAGGTAAATAGACCTAGCTTCAATGCTAATAGAAGAATAGAAGCAAGCCATCCGGTAGAGATCGTAGGAAAGAAACTTAGAGGTATGATGAGCTGGTTAAAGAAGTAAGAAAGGTTTGGGAGGTAATTATGAGAAGTGATAATGTAAAGACAGGTGTAGAAAAAGCCCCTCATAGATCTTTAATGAAGGCTTTAGGGCTAATAGATGAAGAAATGGAAAGACCATTAATAGGAATAGTAAATTCATTTAATGAAATAGTACCAGGTCATAAGCATTTAAGAGAAATAGCAGAGGCAGTTAAAAAGGGAGTTATAATGGCAGGAGGAACTCCCTTGGAGTTCCCTGCAATAGCAGTTTGTGATGGTATAGCTATGAACCATGAGGGCATGAAATATTCCCTAGTAAGTAGGGAAATTATAGCAGATAGTACTGAAATAATGACTATGGCTCATGGCTTAGATGGATTAGTAATGATTCCTAACTGTGACAAGGTAGTACCGGGAATGCTAATGGCAGCAGCTAGAATTGATATTCCTACTATTATAGTTAGTGGTGGACCAATGCTAGCTGGAAGAGTAAATGGAAGTCATGTAGACTTAAGTACAGTTTTTGAGGCAGTTGGAGCCGTTACAGCAGGAAAGATGTCTGAATGTGACCTATTAGAGCTTGAGAACAAGGCTTGTCCAAGTTGTGGATCCTGCTCAGGTATGTTTACTGCGAACTCCATGAACTGTATGACTGAAGCCTTGGGAATGGCATTGCCAGGCAATGGTACTATACCAGCAGTTTATAGTGAAAGAGTAAGAATAGCAAAATATTCTGGTATGAAGATTATGGAGCTTGTTAGGGAAAATATTACCCCTAGTCAAATATTGACAGCTGAAGCCTTCAACAATGCTTTAGTTGTGGATATGGCCTTGGGATGCTCTACAAATACAGTATTACATTTATCAGCTATTGCATATGAGGCTGGAGTGGAAATGAATCTAGACAAGATAAATAATATAAATAAGATAACGCCAAATCTTTGTAAGCTAAGACCAGCTGGAAACTACCATATAGAGGATTTATATGAGGCTGGGGGAATAATGGCTGTTATGAATGAATTAAGTAAAAAAGACTTGCTTAATTTAGAACAACAAACCGTATCCAATAAAAAGATAGGAGAGTTGATAGAGCACTTTGATGTCAAGAATTATGATGTTATAGCACCAATAGATAAACCTCATTCCACTACGGGAGGTATTGCGGTTCTTAAAGGAAATCTAGCTCCAGATGGCGCTGTAGTAAAAAAGAGCGCAGTAGCTAATGAGATGCTCAAGCATAAAGGCCCTGCAAGGGTATTTGATGGTGAAGATGCAGCTGTAAAAGCTATATTTGGTGGAGAAATTAACAAGGGAGAGGTTCTTGTTATTAGATATGAAGGACCAAAGGGTGGACCAGGAATGAGAGAGATGCTTACTCCAACCTCTGCCTTGGCAGGGATGTGTTTGGACAAGGATGTAGCCTTGATTACTGATGGTAGATTCTCAGGAGCAACAAGAGGAGCATCCATAGGTCATGTTTCCCCAGAGGCTTCCCAAGGTGGACCAATAGCCTTTGTTGAAGAAGGAGATATCATAGAAATCGACATGCTAGAAGGAGTCCTAAACTTTGAAGTGGATCAAGATACTTTAAATGATAGAAAAGCAAAATGGACACCAAAAGAGTCCAAGGCTAAAGGCTATTTAGCGAAATACCAAAAAATGGTAACATCAGCATCAACAGGAGCAATCTGCAAACCACAATAAGGAGGAATAATATGAGTGAATCATATGTATTTTATCAGGGAGAGATAGTTGACGAAAGTGAAGTTAAGATTAGTATTAGATCTAAAGCCTTTAATTATGGTTTAGGTTGTTTTGAAGGAATTAGGGCATATTGGGATGAAGAGAAAGAAGAGCTATACGGATTTAGGCTTTTAGAACATTATGAGAGATTATTGGAATCATGTAAATGTCTAAGCATGCCTATCCCATATAGTGCTCAGGAATTATGTGATTGGACAGTTGAATTATTGAAAAAAAATAATTATAAGACTACTACATACATAAGACCAGTAGTATATAAGGGCTCAGAAAAGCTTGCTCCAACCCTATATGGAGATGATGACAATAGAGTCTTGATTTACTGTCAGCCTCTTGGGAGCTTTACAGGAAAAACTGAGTTAAAAGTAGCAGTATCCAGCTGGAGAAGAATTTCTGATACTATGCTTCCTCCTAGAACCAAGGCTACTGCTGCATATTTAAATTCTGCTTTAGCATCTTTAGAGGTTTTGGAAAATGGCTTTGATGAGGCTGTGTTCTTAACTGAATCAGGCAATGTATGTGAAGGCCCTGGAGAAAATATATTTATTGTTAAGAAAAATAAATTGATAACTCCACCAGCATCCGACAATATATTAGAAGGAATTACTAGAGATGTGGTCATGGAATTGGCTAAAAATGAATTGGGTATGGAGGTTGTTGAGAGAAGTGTAGCAAGAACTGAATTATATAATTCTCAAGAGGTATTTTTTAGTGGTACGGCAATGGAGGTAACTGCTGTAGTAGAAGTGGATAGAAAGCAAGTAGGAACAGGTAAAGAGGGCCAAGTATGTAAGAGACTAAAGGAGCTATTCTTTGGATTAACCACAGG
>CAYZZR010000020.1:10461-18764 GCA_964482775.1 uncultured Tissierella sp.
AAATTTATAAATTCTATCCTAGTGCTTTTCTTATCACAATTCTATACTTTCGCCTATATCCATAATTTTTGTTTTACAAGTTTTATTCTTTTTTTCAAAATCCTTAGGATCTGTTTTTATTAGTTGAAAAGTATCATAGTGCATAGGAATTGCTAATTTAGGTTTTATAAATTCTATCGCTCTAATGGCATCATCTATGTCCATTGTGTAATTTCCCCCAATAGGAAGAAGAGCCACATCTATATCCTCCAACTCCAGTAGCTTCATATCCATAGTAAGTCCTGTATCACCTGCATGATAGATTTTCTTATTTCCTAATTGGATAAGAAAACCACAAGGATTTCCACCATCGATTTTACCATGATCAGTTGATATAGCTGAACCATGAAGTGCAGGTGTTAGTTTTATTCTACCAAAATCAAAGTTATAGCTACCACCTATATGCATAGAGTGAGTCCTTAGGCCTTGACCCTTTAAATAGTCTGAGATTTCTGCGTTGCTAATCACTAGGGCATCATTGGATTTTGCTAATTCTACAGTATCTCCTATATGATCACCATGTCCGTGGGTTACAAAGATATGGGTCAATCCTTTTATGTCTTCTGGCTTTATTTTACTCATGGGATTTCCTGAAATAAATGGGTCGATTATTGCTTTAAAGCTTCTGTCTTCTATTATAAAAGCAGAGTGTCCAAGATATATTATATTCATAATAATTCTCCTTTCCTAATCAATAAGATTATACCCAAGCTATAGATGAAAAAACTCAGATTCTTTTTAGAATCTGAGTTTTAGTTACTATTAATTACTGTAACTTACATGTAAATTTAATTTTTCTGCTAGTACCAAGGAAGATCCCTTCATATTTAAATTTAATGTGTTTAAGGTCATAACAGCCATTTGTCCACGACTCAATTGAGAGTTTGGATTGTACTTCAAGCCATTCATAAGACCTAAGGATTCTGCCAGATCAGGTACAGTATTCCAAAGCTTTGATTCTTGATCATAACCCAATACTCTAAGCAGTACAGCCATATATTGATGTACTGTAACATTTTTATTGTAACCAAAGGTATTTTTATCCATGCCATTTATCAAACCCTTGTTAACTGACCAAGCAATATAGGGGCTATAATAATCATCAGTAATATCTACAAATTTTGAGCTTTTTATGAACCTACTTGCTGTGTTTTCTTCCTTATATAGTCTACTCACAAGAACAACCATATCTTGTCTAGACAATTTATCATTGAGCATTAAGTCACCTTTTTCATTACCTTGCAAAACACCTAAGGTTTCTAGGACTAAACCTTCGGAGAGAAAAATATCTTTTGGTGTGGCTTGTGCTATGATTGGAAATATAAAGGTCAAAATAATGGAAAAAATAATTAAAATTAATAATCTTTTTTGCAATATATCTCTCCTTTCTTTAATTATCTTTGCTATACTTAAATTGTACTATATAATAGTAGACATTTTATATTAAGTTGTGATTACAATTAATTTTGACATGTAGAAACAATTAGTATAGAATATTGTAGTTAAAGAGAAAATAGGACAATAGGAGGAGGGTTTCTTTTGGCAACAAAATTTATTTTCGTTACGGGTGGTGTAGTTTCATCTCTTGGTAAAGGCATTACAGCTGCTAGCTTAGGTCGACTTCTAAAAAGTAGAGGATTGAAGGTTACAATACAAAAGTTTGACCCTTATATAAATGTAGATCCAGGTGCAATGAGTCCATATCAACATGGAGAGGTTTTTGTTACTGATGATGGTGCTGAAACAGATTTAGATTTAGGACATTATGAAAGATTTATCGATGTAAATTTAACTAAAAACAATAGTATTACAACTGGTAAAATCTATTGGTCCGTTCTAAACAAGGAAAGAAGAGGAGATTATGGTGGAAAAACTGTACAAGTAATTCCTCATATTACAAATGAAATCAAGGAAAGAATATTAAAATCATCAAAAGAAAGAGACCTGGATGTAATCATTACTGAAATAGGTGGAACTGTTGGTGATATCGAATCATTACCATTTCTAGAGGCTATTAGACAGCTTAAAAACGAAGTAGGTAGAGAGAATGTAATGTATATACACGTCACATTAGTTCCGTTTTTAGGTAAGGCTGGAGAATTAAAAACCAAGCCAACTCAACATAGTGTAAAGGAACTTAGAAGCTTAGGAATTCAACCAGATATTTTAATTTGTAGAACTGAACAACACTTAGATGAAGATATAAAGGGGAAGATAGCACTTTTCTGTGATTTAGATCCATCTGAAGTAATTGAAAATATGGATGTTGAAACTATATATCAATTACCACAAATGCTTGAGGATCAAGGTTTATCTAAAATGGTAATAGAGCATTTAAAATTAGAATGTGGCGAGCTAGATCTAACTGAGTGGAATGCCATTATAGATAAGGTTATGAACCCTAAGGGCAAGGTAAAGATTGGTTTGGTTGGTAAGTATGTTGAGTTAAAGGATGCTTACTTGTCCGTTGCTGAAGCTTTAAGACATGCTGGTATTGCAAATGATGTTGAGGTTGATATCAAATGGATTCATGCTGAAGAGCTTGAGCTAGATAATTGTACGGAAGCTTTAGCAGATGTTGATGGAATTTTAGTTCCTGGTGGTTTTGGACCTAGAGGCATAGATGGAAAGATTTGTGCTATTAAGTATGCAAGAGAAAACAAGATACCTTTCTTTGGAATCTGTTTAGGAATGCAACTTGCAAGTATCGAATTTGCTAGAAATGTTTTGGGTCTAGAAGGAGCACATTCTACTGAAATAAATCCAGAGACTGAGTATCCTATTATTGATTTGATGCAAGATCAAAAGGATGTAGTCAACATAGGAGGAACTCTAAGACTTGGGATTTATCCATGTAAACTAACTGAAAACACAAAGTCTATGGAGCTTTACAATGACGAGATAATCTATGAAAGACATAGACATAGATATGAGTTTAATAGTGAATATAGAGAAAAGACGGAGGAAATGGGACTTACTGTTTCAGGCCTTTCACCAGATGGTACTCTAGTGGAAATGATTGAGCTTAAAGATCATCCTTGGTTTATAGGTGTTCAATTCCATCCAGAATTCAAATCAAGACCAACAAAAGCACATCCTCTATTTAAAGGCTTCATAAAGGCTAGTATAGATAATAGAAATTAGTATATGTCACCAAATTGTAATACCTAAAGGTGTCAATTTGTTATATTATATATATTATAGACAAGCGTATAGCAAATGAATAAAGGAGGACTAAATATGAATTTTAGTAAGAAATTTCTAAGAGTCGTATCGTTAGTTTTAATGGTATTGATCCTAATACCTGCCATGCCATCATATGCAGCTACTTTTAAGGATGTTCCTAGCTCACACTGGGCATATAGCTATGTTGAAAAGATGGCAGGTTTGAAATTTATAACTGGATACGATGGAGGTATATTTAAACCTAAAGAAACGTTGACTTATTTAGAAACATTAAAATTATTATCAAACCTATTGGAATTGGATGCCCAAGAGTTAAGCCAAAGCAAACAAGCATATGGTAAATTGGTTTCGGATTTAAAGGTTCCTACATGGGCTCAGGATGCTGTAATAAAATGTCTTTATAGAGGAGTAATCTCTGAGGCTGAACTTAGAAATGCAGTGTCATTGGGATTGATCGAAAGTGGAACAAAAAAGAGAGTGGGAAGATTAGATATTAGTATATTTATGGCTAAAGCCATGGGATTAGAAGATGAAGCTAACAACCTTCCTTTTGTATCCTTAACCTATAAAGATTTATTATCCATAAATTCAAATTATCATAAAATGATATATATGCTAATACAAACTGGAGTACTTTCAGCAAATGGAACTGGAAATGGATATTTTGAACCAGGTTCACCATTACTTAGAGAGCAAATGGCAAAGATGTTATCAACAGCCTATGATTATTTGCAAAAGAATCCACAAACACCTACAACACCAACACAAACAACAGAGCAAGTCAGTGGAACTATCACTAAGATCAATAAGATAGGTGACAATACTTTCCTTGGCGTAAAGACAAACTCTAGTACAGAATCAACATATTTAGTGGATTCTAAAACATCAATTAAGTTGGACAACAAGGGTACTACTGTTTCTAGCCTCTTTGAAGGTCAAACAGTAGAGATTACTATGACAAAGGGTACTAGTACTGCTTTAACTGTTTTAGCAAAGAGCATAGAGGAAGAAATTACAGGAATAATTAAAACTGTTAGCCCTATTTCCAATGTGATTTCTGTAGAATACACAAAAGATAAATCAAAAATAATATCCCAATTTACTGTAGATAAAAATACATCCATAGAATTAGATGGAGCAGCTGCAGCTTTGAAGGATTTAAGTATCAATGATGAAGTAAAATTAGTAATAGAAAACAACTTGGTTATAGAGTTAGAAGCTCTTTCAAAATCTGGTGAAGTTGAAGGAATTATAGCGGATTTGACTACCAAAGAAGTATCAAGAAAGAAAGTATACTATATAACTATTGAGAATTCTAAAGGAAAAGAAATAGAGTATGAACTTGATGAAGATGTAGACATATACAGAAATGGTAAGAAAGCTGACTTCGAAGCTTTGAAAAAAGGCGATGAAGTAGAAGTTGAACTTGAATATGGTTTAGTTGTTGATATTGATGCAGATGTGGTAGAAAAGGACATTGAAGGCTTTATAACTGCAATATCAACTAAATTAAACAGTGCTACAGAGATAACTATTAGCAATAGAGAAACTGGTGATGAAGAAACATATTTGCTAGCAAGAGATGTAGAAATTGAAGTTGATGGCAAGGTTACAAACTCCTTTAGCTTAAATGTTGGATATTTCATTGAGGCTGTAATAGGAAGCAATGAAATAATCGAAATAGAAGCTGATTCTTCAGGTGCAGAGTCCATGATAATAGGTCAAATCACTGGCGTAAGTACTAAGAGAAAAGAAATAGATGTTGAAATAAGAAATACTGATGTACCTAAATATGGCTATGGTGATAGAATCACTGTAAGGTTGGATTCAAATTTGGATATCGATGATTATGAAAGAAGAGATAACGTTCTAATATTCGGTTTCTATGATGGATACAGTTTTATAGCAAAGGAAATAATATTTAGATAAATAAGTATTAGTAAGAAAAAGAACTGCTAGCTATCAATATCAGATAGCTAGCAGTTCTTTTTCTTATGTCTTTTTACATTATTCTGTTCTTATGGCTTCTAGAGCTGATAAGTTCATTGCACGTCTTGCAGGGTAGTATCCAGAAAGCACGCCTATAAGGGCTGAGAATGCCATTGCAGCAAAGACTAACCAAATAGGTATGATTGATATCTTAGACTCCATCCCAGTTCCTAAGAAGTTTCCAAAAGCACCACTAAATTTATTCACTATAAAGGATAAAAGGTAACTAAAGGCTACTCCTAGAACTCCACCTAATAAACCAATTAAAGCTGATTCAAATAGAAAGAGTCTTCTAATATCCTTTAAGGATGCACCAATAACCTTCATAACACCGATTTCTCTAGTTCTTTCATAAATACTCATTACCATGGTATTGGTGATTCCTATAGCTGCAACCAATAAGGATATTGCTCCAATTCCTCCTAGTACGGCCTGGATAATATTTGCTGTTTGCTTCATAGACTCTAGCTGATCATTTAAGCTATAAGCCTCATGTCCCATATCTTTTATGGCTTGTTGTACTTCTTGCACATTATCCATTTCATTAACCTTTACATCTATTCTTTGATAAGTTGATGTATTTGAACTACCAGGTTTAGGTTTTACATTTTCGGACTTTTCCTTATCCTTTATTAGGGCTCTTACCTGTTCAAGAGGCATATATATACCATAGCCTGTTTCCCAGTCACCCTCTGTCAATACTCCAGCCACCTTAATCTTATATTCCTTGTAGGTAACTTTTGAGGAACCGTCATCCCAGCCATAGTTAGGATTTAAGGTAATTGACATCCTATCCTTCATCAAATCTATTTTGGGCTCTCTCCAAGTCCTTGCCTTAGGATCATAGAAGTTTTGCTTTGTACTACCACCAAATACAGCTGTTAATTCATCTGATTTGTTAAGCAATCTACCTTCAGCCACTTCAAAGCCAAAGGCCGCCATAGTATCAGGATCAATACCTTTGATAGGTACCTGAGCAATGTATCTACCATTGATTACAGCTCCATAGGACTCTACAGTTGGACTTACTGCTATTACATTAGGTAGTGCCTTAAAGGCTGTAGCAGCCTTGTCGTCGAGTTTTACCTGATCCTTGCTAGGCAAGGACGGGTCCTGCCACTTTTGATGAACATTTATAGTTGTCAGGCTTCCCCATTGTGCAATTTGATCTTCAAATGCTTGAGACAATCCAAAGCCTAAGCTAAGCATGACTATAATGGAGCTTGCGCCGATGATTACTCCTAGGACAGTTAAGAAAGTTCTCAGTTTTCTTCTCCACAGATTCTTTACTCCCATTCGAATTAAATCTAGACTATTCATCTATTTCCATTGCCTCTAATTTTTTGTTTTTCTTCTTTTTATAAACTACTACTCCAACTACAGCTGCAATAGCAGTAAATACAGCCCAGAATATTTTGTTGGTAAATATGCCACCTGCATTAGGCTCTTCCATAGGAGGCATTTCTCCTGGGAATTCAGGTTCCATTGGCATATCCATTACATTCAAGGAGAATTCCTTTCTTACTTCTTGTTTTTGACCTGTGGAGTCTTCATAACTAAATACAACTTCTCCTGCCAATGGACCAGGAGCACTAGGTATTACATAGCCTTCAAAATACTCACTACCGCCACTTGTAAAATTACCTACATAAAATTGACCATTTTCAGTTTGAAAATCTCCTTCAATTTTAACCATCATATTATAAAGTGTTACCTTACCTGTATTATAGAACTCCAATGAGATAGGAGTTGACTGTCCTATATAGGCTTCTGGGAAATAGGTAATTTCACCAGTCTCAAGTTTTGACTGTTGAATTACAGGAACTCCAATTAGCTCAGTTGCTTTATGTTGATTTGCTTCAACGTCTTCATATTCAAAATTAGCTGTTAATGTATAGGTCTTTGCATCGGCATCTGGAACAGTAAACATGGTAATCTTTTTTTCTACTCTACCTTTAGGTGGAATACTGTCTATATAGAAGGTATTTGAACTGTCTACTGGTGTAAATACAGATCCCCCTGCGGAATTGCTATCTGAATCAGTTCTTTCATCAGATGTTAAGAAAATTTTTATATTTTTAACAGTTTTTGAGCTATTTGTATTGAAAAATGAAAGGTTCATAGTAAAGTTTTGACCTGCTTCTACTAGCTTTGGTTCAAAGTTATATTTATCTATTATAAGCTTTGGAATAGATTGATTTGAGTCCGTTTCAAGAAACACACCTATAAATTGATTTATGTTGTGTGTTTCTCCATCAGCCACCATTTCATCTTCATAATCTACATTGATTTCTATTGGATAATTTTTCGTTTCACCACTTTTTGTGGTAATAAATTGAAAGGCTACAGTTTTAGTTTCTCCTGGTAAAATAGTATCAATTTTCAATTGACTAATGGATTTTGGTACTAATCCACTCATATCTTTACTATCAGCCTTGACAATTACATTTTCAGCATCGCTTTGACCTTGATTTCTAAGGTCAAAGGTTACATTTACTTCTTTACCTTGACTTAGAGTTCCTGTAGGATAAGTTAAATTTTCCATTATTAGGTTTGAGTTGTTATCCTTGTTTTTTTCTACTTCAATTGTAAAATCAAGTATCTCTTCTACATCGCCATTGTATTTAATTTTTAGTTCAAGCTCATAATTGCCGCTTTTCATGGATTTCGAAGCCCTTAGTTGATATACAGCATAATTTTTATGACCAGCAGGGATGGACTGCATCTTTTGAGACTTGGATCCATTGGCCAAGGAGAAGCCACTTTCTGATAATCCGTCTAGAGAAAGGGTGATATTCTCTGCTAAAACTCCACCAGTGTTTTCTATTTCTATTCCTACATTGAAAACTTGACCTGGATTAACTATATTAAAAGGTATTACATCTAAACGAGAAATATTAAGCTGAGGAGGATTGCTATCAACACGAATATATATGGTGTCAGTTTCACTTATATTTCCAAACTCAGGATCTTCATAATCAATTTCAATAGTAACTTTATAGCTACCCTTTGGGGCCCTGTCATCAATTTCTAAATCGAAGTTAAACTTCTTTGAATCTCCACCTTCAAGTTCATCAATATTCTTAAAG
>CAYZZR010000021.1:0-18704 GCA_964482775.1 uncultured Tissierella sp.
TTTATTATCTTGGGATATTGCTTCCTCATAACCAAAATCCTTGTAGATTTCCTTAAACTCATTATGGTCTACATTTTCAACTTGATAAGGTGAACCATCTCTATAGCCTCTTGCCCAGATGCTCAATATATCATGATTTCCAGGAATTACATATACACTGGTTCCAGACTTTTCTATTGTCTTAAATCTTTTAGCTAGTTCAATATGATTTGTCATTTCCCCATTGTTGGTTAAATCACCACTCATTATAAGAATATCAGGTTTACTTACCTTAATATCATTAGCAAAAGCATCCATAATTTCTTCCATGTATAAAAGCTGTTTACCATCTCCAGTTATTGCAAATTCTTTATAACCCTGACTATTATCTGTCAGGCTCTTGTCAAGATAGTGTGAATCAGTAGCAATAAACATTGTAATACTATTACCTGATTTGATAATGTCCTTTGAACTTGCAAAATTGAATTTCAATATTAAAAAGGACAAAGCTGATAGGGCTAAAGCAGAATAAATAATCTTCTTGATTTTCATAATGAACCTCTCATTCTAGTAGTTTTTTAATAATTACAATATTGATAATTACAATATTGATAATTACAATTATACAATTTATTCAAATGATTGTAACCATATTGTTGCTAGTAATAAATATATCTAAGACATAAAATAAAATATAAGAAAACTATAAAGGAGAAATTATATGAAAAAAATAGTTGCAATCTTATTATTGCTAGCTATGTTTATAAGCTTTGTTCAATTCACAAGTGCTGAGGACAGCGTCAAGGTTACACAAGGAGTTATAGAACGTCAAGAAGATGAATTAACTATGGAAGTTGTTATGCCGATATTTGAAGGATTCGAGGGTGCAGAGAAGGTAAATGAAAATGTAATGAATATATATTTAAATGCAATAGGTCAAGCAAATGCATCTGCAAGATCACTAAAAGATTTTAAAGAAGAAATGAAAGAAAGTGATGAACCGCCATTTTCTCCTATAGCATCATTAGATATGAATTATGGTTATGCTGTAATTGGGAATATTTTATCTGTGCAATTAAATATTTATTCATATGCAGGTGGGGCTCATGGAATGAGTCAAGTAATAAACATTACGTCTAATACTGAAAGTGGAGAAATTTATAGCTTTAAAGATTTATTTAGAGAGGGTGTAGATTATAAAACAAAGATTAGAGATTTTATTTTAAGTGAAATAGAAAGAGAGGATGAACTATACTTCCCTGACTATAGAGAAACAATTGAGAATAGAAATGGTGACTATGAGTTTTTTATAGATGGAGACAAAGTAGTAGTATATTTTGGTCTTTATGATATAGCACCATATTCATCTGGGATTAGATTTTTTACCATTGATCCTGATGACATAAAAGATTTATTAAAAGAAGATGTATATGATTCCATTAAAGGTGAAGCCTTGGCAAATAATGCTGGATTGAATAAGAAAGATGGTCAAGATAATCACATTTTTGACTTAATGAAGGCAGTTGAAAGTCCTATGACAGCAGATCAAGCCGTGAGTTTTTATGCAGAAGCAGTTAAGTTGAGAAATGGAGTTGCACAATATTCATTGATGGATGATCAACTTAGAGAAGAAAATTATAATGTGTTCAAGGAAATGAACTTTGTAACTGGAACCTCTAGCCCTTGGGTAGATAGCTATGAATTAATCCAATTGGAGGAAAATCTATATCAAGTTAAATTCACTCTAAAAACTAGTCTACCAAGTGATTCATTAACAAGAATTGTAAAGCTTAAATTAGTTGAAGACAGTCAGCATATTAAGATAACAAGTATTGAAGAATTAAACTAGTAATATCACCACCTCGTTGGAATGGTGTGAAGTAATTGCTATGCAATTACATCTGATATTTAAATTAAGGATATATTTTTGGGGTATAGTACTTAATAACTTCATTTAAAATGGGAGGTATAATTGTGACTAATACAAAAAAAGACTTATCTCCAGAACAAGGTCAAGAATTATTAAAGATATTGAAAGCACGTTTTGAAAACAATATGCATTTGCATAAAGGCATTGATTGGATGCAGTTAGAAAAGAAACTTGAAACTAACAATCAAAAGCTATGGTCCCTTAATGAAATGGAAAGAACTGGAGGGGAACCTGATCTTGTTAGCTATGACAAAAACACTAATGAATTTATTTTTTATGATTGTTCAGCTGAAAGTCCTATAGGTCGTAGAAATCTATGCTATGATCGTAAAGCACTAGATACAAGGAAAAAGAACAAACCAGAAAATTCTGCTATTGATGTGGCTAATGATATGGGTATTGAAATACTAAATGAAGAGCAATACCGTGAGCTACAAGAACTTGGAAATTTTGATATGAAAACATCAAGCTGGGTGAGAACGCCTGAAAAAATAAGAAAACTTGGCGGAGCAATTTTTTGTGATAGAAGATATGACACAATATTTGTTTATCACAATGGAGCAGAATCATACTATAGTTCTAGGGGCTTTCGTGGCTCACTTAGGGTTTAAGGAGTAGATAAGCAAATAGAAATAGAGGATATGAAAAATAGTATATCCTCTATTTCTATTTGCTTATTTATAATATTTGCCTCATGTACAAACCAACAACTTCATAGAGAGCATCAAGTTGCATTTCGCAACTCATATCTGTTATAATGAATTTACGTTCTAAATTTTACTTATCTATTTATTTCTATCAACTCTTGATTTTTAACCAACAATTTTAAAATCCTAAGATAAAAAATTTAATAGGGAGGGATTGTGTATGTATCACGTAGGACTAGTGTATACAAAGATGAGACAACGAACAGATAAGGAGGAAAAGAGAGATCCTCATGGTTCATTGCAGATGAATGAGACTGTAAAAGCAATAGAAACTGCTCTCAAATATAATGGGCATAAAGTAACCTTAATACCTGCTTCAATTCATATGTTACAGGATATAGTAGATATTGGAGATATAGATGTGATTTTTAACGCTTGTACAGGTATTAGCAAGAAGAGTGAACAAGCAAATGTAGTAGCTATGCTGGAGTTAATTGATATTCCATTTGTGGGTTCATCCTTATCTACACAGATTGTAGGCTTACACAAATCTATATCTAAGCGATTGTTTAGAACAGCTGGTGTTCCAACTGTAAATTTCCAAGTATTTTTTAATGTAGAAGAAAAACTAGATGAGTCACTAAGGTTTCCATTGATTGTGAAGCCTGAGCATGAAGGTTCTAGTCTTGGGATTACCAGTGATAGTGTTGTTTTCAATGAGGAGTCTTTATTTGAGAGAATAAATTATACCATTGAAGAATTCCAGCAATCTGCCCTTGTTGAAGAGTTTGTTTCGGGAAGAGAATTTACAATAGGGGTACTAGGTACAGCTGATCCAAAGGTTCTTCCTATAATAGAAATAATATACGACAGAGATGATGGTGGAGGATTTCAAACGGTGGAAATTAAAGCACAAGACCAAGTAACTCAGGTTTGTCCAGCTAAATTATCGAAAGAAAAGACTGAACAATTAGAAAATTATGCATTAAGTGCCTATAATGCACTAGGATGCAGTGAGTTAGCTCGTATAGATGTAAGAATGGATAAGGCTGAGAATCCATATTTTATTGAAATTAATACTTTACCAGGAATGCAGCCTAATTATAGTGATTTCCCTAGGGTAGCCAAGGCTGCTGGATATGATTACAATGAACTGATACAAGTGCTTCTGGAGCAGGCAATTGTAGGGGAAAAGGATAAGGTAAAGGCATAGGGAAAATTAAAATTAATGAAGGGGGTTAATAAATGGGCGGTGCACCAGTAGAATTACTGTATTTATTCGTACTATTGGCTATAATAGTTGCAATTTTTGTGTTTTATAAAAGGCCAATATATGAAGCCATGTTTCTAGGCTTTGTAATAATGGTATTAATCTTAGGTAAAGAGGATCAATTTCTTGAATATTTGCTAAAACCATCAACCAATACTCTATTTTATGCTATTGTAGCTTTCTTATCCTTAGCATTTATATTTGGAAATACATCAGCAATAGATCATATACTGGATTTTATTGTTGCTATTGTAGGTAGATTTAGGGGTGGGGCTGGTTGGGTATCTTTGATTTCTAGCTCTTTTATGGCGGCAATGTCTGGTTCAGGACCTGGGAATGTGGCTGCAGATGGAGTATTTACAATACCATCAATGATTAGAACAGGATTTCCAAGAGCATTGGCAGCCACAACAGAGATGGCTGCAAGCTCCTTAGGGCCAATGATTCCACCTTCAGGGACTATTCTTTTGGCATTTGGAGTACTTGATGCTATATTCCCGGGGCAGTATCAATTATCAGCATTTTGGATAGCAGTGTGGGGAGTTGGACTATGGTTTATAATGCAAAGAACATTAACATTATATGCATTAATAAGAGCTTATAATGTACAACCTATACCAAAGGAAGAGATTCCAAATATAAGAGAAACCATGAAGAAGGGATGGAAAGCACTATTAGTTCCAATTATTATACTTTTACCTATGGTATTGGATTTTTCATTTAGTGGTACATTTTTTACTGCCAGATTAGGTGCAGATGGTGCTAAAGCATTATCAAGTTGCACTATATTGTTTACACCTGGTGTCGCTGCCATTTATACATTGATTATTAGTAAAGATGAAATAGAAGGTGGATTAAGCTTTTCAAATTTATATAAGATGTTTAAAGAGGGGGTTGCTCAGATAATACCTGTAGCAGCTACGGTCTATTTTGCATATTGCTTGTCTGAGGTTTTTAACGATGTAAATATGGGTTCAACCTTAGGAGATTATATATCATCCTTTAATATGAGCAAATGGCAATTAGCCATATTCTTTCCACTATTTACTTGTTTCTTAGGAATGTTTATTCCAGGATCATCTCAGATAGCTATATTTGGTACAGCTATTGTAGGTGGATTAGTTGCATCTGGAGTTAATCCTATGTTAGCGGCTGCAATACTACCAGCTATAACTGGTGCAATTGAGGGTATGACTCCGCCATTAGCCTTAAGTATGTACACAGCAATGGGGATAGCTCAGTCGGGGATGAAGGAAACAAGCAGATCAGCTCTTTTGTGGGTATTCTTTCATCTAATAACATCAATGCTTATATTAGGTGGGGTATTACCGCTATTATTCAGCTAAAAAAGAAGTGGAGGTTAATATGACAAAACTATTAAATAATATAGGAAAATCGATTTTTAGTATATTTATTATGATTACAATTGCTGGAGGAGGTATTGTATTTGCAGTTTTTGTTCTTGCATTAATACTAGGCGGTGAAGTGGGGAACTCATTGGCTTTATTGGCTAAGGGGACATTAATGCCAATATTTATAAGATGTGCAGCTATTTCCATGGCAGGTGGTCTTTTGAAATTTTATGCATCTGGGAATCATGAGCTTACAATGGAAGATAATAAATAGATAAGAAAATATGTAAAGGGTTGAAATCAACCCTTTTTATTTAAGGAACATACTTCCGAATACAATAACAAGTATTATAACAAATATTATTATAAAGAATAACATTTTAGACAATCCCATAGATACTCCTGCTAAACTATTAAAACCAAACAGACCTGCAATAAGTGCTATTAATAAAAAAATTAAAGCCCACTTCAACATTATTCTCACCTCTTTCATTATTAATACCCATTATCATATATCAATAACTAAGCTGGCGAGCTTTTAGATAAATAAGATAGCTTTTTTATCCAATAACTTATTATCCTTTGGGTATAATATCCAATAATAACAAATAAAAAAGGATAGTGATTTTATGAATAGATTAGCTCAAGAAAAATCTCCATATCTACTACAACATAAAGATAACCCAGTTGACTGGTACCCATGGGGACCAGAGGCTCTAAATAAAGCAAAAGAAGAAAATAAATTATTATTTATATCAATAGGATATTCCACTTGTCATTGGTGTCATGTGAGAGACTTACCCGGTGTGTAAGCCTTGAAATTCTTGGTTTTGTAAATATATTTTAGTAACATCATAAAAAAAATATTATAATTTTAGTGCAAAGTTAAACATGTCTTATGATATAATTAATTATAAATTGTATACCTTTTGAGAGAAAAGGAGGTAGTTGATTATGAAATGGTCTGAAGCAAGAGCAAGTTATCCAAATAAGTGGTTACTATTTGAAGCCATAGAATCATATTCTATAGATGGACAAAGAGTTATTGAGGATATTTCTATCATTAATTTATTCGATGAAGGTAGAGATGCTCTTAAGGAGTATTCTGAGAAGCATAAAAAAGATAAGAGTAGAGAAATGTATGTCTATCACACAAAGAATGAAAAATTAATAATAGAAGAAAGAAATTGGATTGGAGTAAGAAGACATGGTTAATTTAGAATATAAATTTGGTCTTCCATTTTGTGTTGTTAATATTACGTATCAAGGGAAAAGTATGTTAATCGATAATGTTCTTTTAGATACTGGATCCGGTGGGACTGTCTTTAAAATGGACAAGGTAGATGAATTAGGAATCACCATAGAAGATGACGATACCATTGAGACCATTTCAGGGGTTGGTGGAGTTGAGTTTGTTTATAAGAAAAATATAGATGGAATAAATCTTGGAAACCTAGCGATTAGAGATTTTATAATTGAAGTAGGAGTTATGGATTATGGCTTTGAAATTAACGGAATAATAGGAATGGATTTTTTGAAAGAAGTAGGAGCAATAATAGATTTAGAAAAAATGGCTATATATAATCATCAACTATAAACATTAGTGTATAGAAGTTATATCCTTTAATTAGATTTGTATAACAAATATTAGTTATTCAATTAAAGATACCTGGAAGTTTAGAAGGGAGGACACAATGAATTTCACACCATTTAGTATAATTGCCTATTTTGTACTAATACCTATTTTTACATTAGTTTTTTATCGTTTGATTAAAAAAATATTCGACAAAAAATAACTAGATTATTATTATAGAAAACGGGGTAATTAAGGCAAGCTTAATTAATGGGGAAGCGATGGGTATATCTCATTATTTTTTTTATATCAAAGATAATATAAGATTTAAGAATAAATAATAATTTAATAAATCTTAAATATACATAAATTAATACTTGGTAAGTTAGAATCTTACCAAGTATTTCATATTCTTGACGTTTTAGTAATTCCACCAATTCGCATCGGGTGATCCACTTGTCATAAGTCCTTCTACATACCAACCACGTTCTCCTTTTACAATCCATAACCAGTGTGGGAAAATTCCTTTCTCAAAAGCAGAACTTCCTCCATCTTCAATATCAAGTTCTAATTCATAATAACCCTTATTTTCACGAACATCCTCACTAATTACTTTTACATCATTAATTTTTATTGAATCCCATATTTCCTGTCCGTTAGAATCAAAAGGCTCTGTGTGGGTAAGAGAAAGAAGTTTAAGGTAATCACTTTCAAGAAGGGCTTCTATATAAACTTCCATAGCCCGTTCTGCATCTGGTGCAAAATACGACACTCGGTCCCATTGAGCAATTTTTTCATTAGCATCTATTATGACTAGTCGATTGTTTTCTTTGCCAAAAGTAATTATCTCAGTTAGTTCATACTTTCCACCACCGCTGTCTGCCATATGGTATATGATACTAGCAGTCTCATTTTCTACATCAATTTCATAATTAACAACCCATGGGCTGGAATACCTAATAATATAATTCCATTTTTCGCCTGAACGTTGTATTTGCTCAGCAACGAATTTCTCTTTCATGCTTTCAGACATGATTTCGTAACGGGGTTTGCCATCACGTGTTTTTAAAGCCTCTGCCCAAGTTTCAGCCATCTGAATTTTTTCTGTATCATTAGAAGTAGTAGCTTCCTTAGGATTTGCCATAAGTCCCATCCCGATAGTTATCACTGCAATAATTGCTACGATAACAACCCCAAAAGCCGGCTTCTTGTAGTTTAATATATTAATAATGCGTCCTTTCGTATTGTTCTCACCAAAGGCAAGGGGACAACCGCCGATAATTCGTCTACCTGTGGATAGTGATAAAAGAGAGGCTGAATAGTCCTTTTTAATCTCACTACCCATCTGCTTAATAACACTTTCATCACAGGATAGTTCCATATCCTCGCTCATCAAAAAGAAAGCAACCCAAACAAGGGGATTAAACCAATGAACACACAGTATCAAGAACGCAAAAGGCTTAATAATATGATCGAGCCCTTTAATATGAGTTTGTTCGTGCTTTATGATGTAGGTCTTTTCATTTTCAGAAAGACCTATCGGGAGATAAATTTTAGGCTTGATTGCGCCAAAAACAAAGGGTGTTTCAATACCATTCATTTCATATACATTATTGAAAACTGATTTAGCTGATCTTAATTTTAGGTGTAATCTTATAGCTGTAAATACACTGTATATGAGCAACACTACCATTCCAAACAGCCATAATACTTCACCCAAAGCAATCCATATCTGCATAGGGTTTACACTGGAGATGACCATAGGGGTAGGTAATAAATTGTTTGCTGCTTGGTCTATTGTTACGATACCACTATGAATTTGTGGTGTCTGGGAATATATAACATCCTGTGATATAGTTTGTGTATTGATAGGAATAAGGCTAAACACACTCTCAAAAGAAAAGGGAGATATCAGCCTTAACAGTACTACGAACCAGAGTGCATAAGAAAAAACTTTAGGCGCTTTTCTCAGAAATAGACGAACTATTATAACAAACAAAATAACGTAGCAGGACGTAATACTCATATTTAAAATTTGGAAAAATAATTTATCCAAAGCTAACCCTCCTTATGTTCATTGATTAATTTTTGTAGTTCAGCAATTTCCTTGTCGCTTAATTTTTTACTTCTTGTGAACGCAGCTAAAAATTTAGGTAGCGAACCCTCAAAGGTTTCTTCGACAAACTGCTTACTTCGCTCGGCATAAAACTTATCCCTTTTTACGAGAGATGATACTACACCGTTTTCATTATTAAAAATCCCCTTAATCTCAATACGCTTTAGCATAGTATAAGTAGTTGATTTCTTCCAATTAAGCTCCACCTCGCACAGTTTTACCAAGTCCCCCGACGGGATAGGCTCGTTAGTCCAAATAATATCAGCAAATTTCTCTTCCATATCGGTAAGTTTATATTCTTTCATTTCGTACAACTCCTTTTAGTTTACAAGTAGTAGACCAATATACTTACAGTCTACACATTGTAGACTGTATTGTCAAGAGGATAAAAAGAATCAAAAAATACACAACTAAATAGTTACCAATAAAAAGTAGATATATAAATCCAAATATATCTTCTTTTTATTTTCAATCCTTTGGGTATAATATCCAATAACAATAATCAATCGAAAAGGATAGTGATTAAATGAATAGATTAGCCCAAGAAAAATCTCCATATCTACTACAACATAAAGATAACCCAGTTGACTGGTACCCATGGGGACCAGAGGCTCTAAATAAAGCAAAAGAAGAAAATAAACCGTTGTTCATATCCATAGGATATAGCACCTGTCACTGGTGTCATGTCATGAATAGAGAATCATTTAGTGATAGTGATGTGGCAAAAGTGCTTAAGAAGAATTATATAGCGATCAAAGTAGATAGGGAAGAAAGACCTGATATCGATAAAGTATATATGACGTTTGCAGAGGCTATGAATGGCAATGCTGGATGGCCTTTGAACGTAATAGCAACACCAGATGGAAATCCTGTTTATGTAGGAACTTATTTTCCTAAGAATTCTATTAAAAGAATGGTTGGCATAATAGAATTGCTAAATCAAATAAATGATATGTGGGATAAAGATAAAGAAAAGATATTAGCTGAAAGTGATAGAATTTATAAAGAAGTCAAAAAAATTAGTGCAAATTATTCAGAAGGTAATATTCATAAGGATATAAGCAAGAATTCCTTTGGTATTTTAAATAAGATCTATGACAAGGAAAATGGAGGATTTGGATCTAGTCCAAAGTTTCCTATGCCTCAGTATTTACTCTTCTTACTGAATTATAGTGAGATGAATAAGCATAAAGATTCCTTGAGTATAGCTGAAGACACTCTTAAAAAGATGTATAAGGGTGGTATTTTTGACCATATAGGATATGGTTTTTTTAGGTATTCTGTAGATGAAAAGTGGTTGGTACCTCATTTTGAAAAGATGCTATATGATAATGCTTTGATGAGCTTGGTCTATACTAAAGCTTATGAAATTACAAATAATTCATTTTATAAGGAAGTAGCTGAGAAGGTTTATGAATTTATAATAAGGGATATGCTATCAGAAAAAGGTGGGTTTTATTCGGCTTTAGATGCAGATTCTGAAGGAGTTGAAGGTAAGTTTTATCTATTTAACAGTGACGAAATTATTAGTCTTTTAGGTGATGAATGGGGAGAATTATTCAATAGATATTATGATATTACAAAAGAAGGTAACTTTGAAGGGGAAAACATTCCTAATCTAATTGAAGCAAAAATTGAAGATATAAGCTCCAATGATATAGCTAGTCTCAACAGTATGATACAGATGTTATTTACCTATAGGGAAAAAAGAGTCATGCCCCATAGGGATGAAAAGATACTAACATCATGGATTGATGATAGCTAGCCTAGCGTATGCAGGTATAGTATACAAGAATGAAGTATATGTAAAGAGAGCAAGAGAATCTATGGATTTTCTAATAGAGAACTCTTTAGATAAGAAAGGCAATCTACTATCAACACATATAGATGGTAACAGCTACAATTTAGCCTATCTAGAGGACTATTCATTCTTTATATATGGCTTGATAAATCTATACAAGGCTACAGAAGATGACAAATATTTAGAATTAGCTAAAAATTTGATGGAGGATACACAAGAATTATTTGGTGATGATAATAACAGAGGACTATTTTTCTATGGAAATAAATCAGAAGAGTTGATTTTAAGACCTAAGGATTATTATGATGGTGCTATTCCGTCAGGTAATAGCTTTACAATAATTGATTTGATGAACCTATATGTTATAACAAAAGAAGAAGAATACTATAATATTGCAAGGGAAATATTATATTCATTTGGAGGAAACTTAACCAATAATCCAGTAGCTCATTTGTTTTCAGTTATAGGAATGAATAATTTTATATAAATAAGAATGCCAAATCCTATACCTAACTTAATAATCTGTGTTATAATAGCTCATGATTGGTTTACGATCTAAATTACCAACTTGAGGAGGAAGCACGAAATTGAAAGAGAGATTAAACTTTAAAGAGAATTTGCTCATAGGATCATTATTATTTGGATTATTTTTTGGTGCAGGAAACTTGATATTTCCTGTTCTTATGGGACAATTGGCTGGAAGCAATATGATTCCTGCTACCATAGGATTTTTAATAACAGGTGTAGGTTTACCAATACTTGGGGTCATGGCTTCAGCCCTATCTGGAAGTGATAGTTTATATGATATGGCAAAACCTGTTAGCTCAGCTTATTCAGTATTTTTCACATGTGCCCTATATTTAACAATAGGACCATTGTTTGCCATACCACGTACAGCTACAGTTGCTTTTGAGGTTGGATTACGTCCATTTATACCTGAGGGATATCTGAAAATAGGATTACTCATATTCTCTGTAATATTTTTTGCCTTAACTCTTTATTATTCCTTAAGGCCAGGTAGAATCTTGGATTGGGTAGGTAAATATTTAACACCGATTTTTTTAGTACTACTATCTGTATTGCTATTTGCAACTTTTGTAATTCCTATGGGATCAATTGATGAATTTGCTCCTATTGGTGATTATATTTCTAAGCCATTATTCATTGGCCTACTAGAAGGCTATAATACAATGGATGCCTTGGCTTCTTTGGCATTTGCCATAATAATTATATCAAATATAAAGGAATTAGGTATAATGGATCCTCGTAGGATAACTATAGAAACAGGTAAATCAGGGTTGATAACTGTTGCAGCTATGGCCATAATTTATGCTTCTCTTTCATACTTGGGAACTACTAGTTTAGGTAGTGTAAGTCGTGCAGACAATGGTGGGCTTATCCTATCTATGGTGAGCAATCATTATTTTGGTTTTATTGGGAAAGTCTTATTAGCGGGTATAGTAGGCTTTGCATGTTTAAAGACGGCTATTGGATTGATAACTGCATGTGCTACAATGTTTAGTGAGATGTTTCCAAAGTCATTATCATATAATAGTTATGCTAAAGTATTTACTTTGTTTTCTTTAATAATAGCTAACTTTGGATTGAACAATATTATTCAGTATTCAATACCAGTTCTTATGTTTTTATATCCATTAGCTATTAGCTTGATTATACTATCCTTGTTAAATCCAATTATAAAAAGGCAAGAAATTGTATATAGGTGGACAACAGGAGTAATCCTAGTATTAGCGGTATTCGATTTTCTAAAAGCATTACCAGAGCCATTAAAGTCAAATGCTGTAGTAGTTAAACTAGTAAATATAGCACAAAGTTATATTCCGGGATTTGATTATGGCTTCGGATGGATTTTACCAGGATTTATTGGATTTCTAATCGGGGTAATTATCTGGAAGAGAAATAAATCCTAATCACATATAAAAGCTCTTAAAACAAAGGAATAATCGCCTTTTGTCTTAAGAGCTTTTCTTATATTATGCCTATTGAATTTAAAAATACAATTATTAATAAAAGTGGTGAAGCATATTTTAAGATAAAGTAATATAAGTTTATAAAAGATTTATTGTTTAATGTGTTTTTGTTTGTTAATTCAAAGACTAGATCCTCTTTATTAGCTTTATATCCTACAAATATAGCAATTAGGAAGCCGCCTATTGGTAGTATCAAGTTGGATGATATAAAGTCAAACAGATCAAAGAAATTCTTTCCAAACAGAGTTATACTTCCAAAGATACTACTTGGATGAACAGTCAATACTCCTATTATAAAGATTACTAATAATGTAATGATTACAGCCTTTTTTCTATCTATATTCCATTCTTCAGCTAAGAACACAACAGGCACCTCAACTAGCGAAAGCATAGCCATAGTTGCTGCAAAAGCAGTTAGCAAAAAGAAGGCAACTAGAAGTATATTACCAAATGGTATCTTAGAGAATACCAATGGAATTGTATTAAATAATAGTCCAGGACCTGATCCTGGTTCTAATCCAAAAGTAAATACTACTGGAAATATTGCCATACCAACTAAGATTGAAACTAGGGTATCAGAAAAAGCTACCTTAAAAGTCGTATTTATCATTTTGTTATCATCTGTAAAGTAACTTCCATAGGTTATCATCGTACCCATTCCTACAGAAAGTTTAAAGAATGCTAATCCCAAGGCTGACAATATGACTGTAGGTGTTATTTTAGAAAAATCAACTTGAAATAAAAAACTTAGCCCTTCTTTTGCTCCATCAAGTGTCAATGAACGAATGCAAATGATAATTATTAAGATGAACAATAGGGGCATTAAGGTTTTTGTTATTTTTTCAATTCCATTTTTAACTCCAGCAAATAGTATGACTCCAACCACAATCAAAGCAAGTGCTTGCCATAATATTGGTGCTAGAGGAGAGCTTACAGTATAATCAAATATTGAGCTTACAGTTTCATTGGCTTGTTGAATAGGCATAGATGCAATATTTAAGAAATCACCTTTAATTGTCTTAAAGATATATGAATATACCCAACCAGCCACAGCAGAGTAGAAGAACATGATAAATAACGAGCCTGATACTCCAAAATAGCCGATGATTTTCCAAAAAGGTTTAGTCTTTAGTTTTACAAAAGCACCAACAGGATTACTTCTTGTTTTTCTACCAATATAAAATTCCGATATCATAACGGGTATTCCCAATAAAAGAACACAAATGAAATATATAAATACAAAAGCCCCACCACCGTTTTGGCCAACTAAGGTAGGAAACTTCCAAATGTTCCCCAAGCCTACTGCTGAACCCAAAGTAGCAAAGAAGATAGCGAGTCCAGATGAAAATGTTTCTCTTTTGTTATTTGATAAATTGTCTTGATTTTGTATGTTTTTAATAAATGCCATCCCCTTTAAAGTAAATTTATATTTAAAAATGCATTTTCTATTTTATATTGATATCAAAAACATGTCAAGGCATATTGCTCCCTTGATTAGAGCTAAAGTTCTCTTTTCCAAGTTTATGTTTACATTATTTCCTTTTATGGATATAATAATTTTATATACACAGTGATCAAGATTAGTAATTATATTAAAGGTCTAAAGCGAGTTGGGAATGGTGGAAGCCCGATGATACTAATATAATGAATGGACTTGAGAGTGTTGCCTGAAAAAATAAGGCAAGGGAGTCCCCCTTACAGGATTAAAGTTGGCTTTTTAGCAATTAGAGTGGTACCGCGGATATCCTTCGTCTCTTAGTAGAGATGAGGGATTTGTTTATTTTATAAGAAAGGAAGTATATAAAATGGATAAGAAAGTAGTTTTTAGTGGGATTCAACCATCTGGATCCTTAACGATTGGAAATTATATAGGAGCATTAAAGAACTTTGCAAAGTTGCAAGATGAATATGATTGTTTTTATTGTATAGTTGATTTGCATGCTATTACAGTACCACAGGTTCCAAAGGATTTAAGAAGAAGAACCTTAGAGGTATTGGCACTATATATGGCATGTGGAATTGATCCAGAAAAGTCATCTATATTTATTCAATCCCATGTTCCAGCACATACTGAATTATCATGGGTATTAGATAGCATTACCTATATGGGACAATTAAATAGGATGACTCAATTTAAGGAGAAATCAAAGAAGTCAGATGAAAATCTAAATGCTGGATTATACACATATCCAGTACTTATGGCTTCTGATATATTGTTATATCAAACGGATTTTGTTCCAGTAGGAGATGATCAAAAGCAACATCTAGAGTTAGCCAGAGACTTAGCCTTGAGATTCAACAACAAATATAGCGAAACCTTTAAGGTCCCTGAACCTTTGATTCAAAAGTTTGGTGCTAGAATAATGAGCATACAAAATCCAGAATCTAAGATGAGTAAATCAGACTCTGATGAAAATGCCTATATTTTATTGCTAGATGACAAAGATACCATTAGAAGAAAGATTAAAAGAGCTGTGACAGATTCCTTAGGCGTTGTTAATTATAGTGATGAACAACCAGGTCTTAAAAATCTAATAAATATTTATTCTGCTTTCTCCAAAGAGGATATAGACACAATTGTAAGTAGATATGAAGGTAAGGGATATGGTAAATTTAAAGAGGATTTAGCCGAAGTAGTAGTAGAGGGCTTAGCGCCAATTCAGAATAAATATGAAGAACTAATAAACAACAAAGAATATTTAGAGAAGGTTTATAAGGATGGAGCTCAAAAAGCTGAATATAATGCTATGAAGACTTTAAGAAAGGTCTATAAAAAGGTAGGCTTTATACCAAAATAAAAAGGAGCCAATAACAATCTAGAATTGTTATTGGCTTCTTTTCTTATTTTACATTTTTCATAGCATTTTCAGCAAACTTAGTGGTAACTATTTTATTGTAATCCGCTCTAGTTTCCAGTTCTCCTGCCAACTCCATAATATCCATTAAGTGGTTCAAACCATCTTCAGTAATTATTAAATCTGGTTTCCAAGAGTCTTGGTCTCTATACCTATCTATTAGAACTTTTAGTACTTCAATATCAGTGTCAGCAAATTGAGGTTTTACAGCTTCTGCAATTTTTTCGGAAGGATTGTTTTGTACCCAAATCATTCCTTTAAGAATGGCATTTGTAAATTTTTGAATAACTTCTGGATTTTTGTCCATATAATTTTTTGTAGCTGAATATGCAGTGTATGGGATGTATCCACCAGCTTCACCTATGGAAGCTACAATATATCCTTTACCTTCTTTTTCAAGAGTTGAAGCTACAGGTTCAAAAAGAGCTACATAGTCTCCTTCTCCTCCAACAAATGCACCAGCAAGCACATCAAATTGTACGTCTGTCCTTACATTTACATCGTCAGGAATCTTTAAATCGTGACTTTTAATAACATATTCTAAGGTCATTTCAGGCATTCCGCCTTTTCTGCCTCCAAGGACCTCTTTACCTGCTAGACTTTCCCATGTAAAATTATCTTCCTTTTCTCTTCCAACTAGGAAAGAACCATCTCTTTGTGTAAGTTGCGCAAAGTTTACAGCATAATCATCTCTTCCTTGGTTAAATACATAAACAGATGCTTCAGGTCCCATAAATCCTATTTCAGCTTCTCCGCTTATTAAAGCTGCCATAACCTTGTCTGCACCTTTTCCGTTAATAAGTTCAATACTTAGGCCTTCTTCTTCAAAGAAACCTTGAGTCATTGCAACATATTGTGGTGTGTAGAACAATGAATGAGTTACTTCTATAAGCCTAATTTCTTGTAATTCTGATTCTTGCTTACACCCTGTCAATGTAATTCCCAATATTAATACTATAATCAGGATTAGTGAAATATTCTTAAAAATCTTTGACATCTTATCCCTCCTTGTATAATATAATTGTAGATACTTCTATTTATTGATATATTATTCTACTAATTGCTAATGGTTACAGCAAAGTTGAGGAGATGAATGCATGAATATACCAAATCTGATTACAATATTTAGAATGGCATTGATACCAGTGTTTCTCTATGTATTTAATTCCAGTAACTTGGATAGAATTTTATACTCAGGGATAATATTTGTTATCGCAGGGATTTCAGATGTTTTGGATGGTTATATTGCTAGAAAATATAATATGCAATCTAAGTTAGGGACTGTATTGGATCCTTTAGCTGATAAGTTGATGAGTTTTACAGTGTTGATAAGCTTTACTATAGACGGACTAATTCCGATTTGGATACTTATACCCATGATTATAAAAGAGATTGTAATGATAGTTGGTGGTATAAATTTATATTTTATGAAAGAAAAAAGTGTTATTCCTTCAAATAAATTTGGTAAAGTAGCAACATTCTCACTTTATGCAGCTATAGTATCTATAGTGGTGAAGTTTTCAAGTTATATATCTTTATTACTGTTATTTGTTACAGTTACATTAAATCTAATTGCTTTTTTTAGTTATTTTAAGATTTTTATGGCTATTAAAAAGGCTGAAAACAATACCGTTGACAAAAGTCTTTAATATTAATATAATTAGGTGAAGAAATTCTATTTGAATAAGCGCTGATAAAGAGGAGTAAACAAGCATCCTAGAAAGAGAATTGGTCCACGGCTGGAAGACCATTAGGCAATGTGAGTTGAATGTAGCTTTTGAGCTTTTAAGCTGAATTAAGTAGGCTTAAACGGGTTTTACCGTTATATATTTTAAGAGCCATAGTTTTCTATGGAATTAAGGTGGTACCGCGATGCCCTTCGTCCTTTATTTTAGGATGGAGGGCTTTATGTTTTTTGCACTGCGAAACTAAGAGATTAAAAAACATTTTAAAATAGGAGGAGTTTTATATGTTAGAGAATTTACCGAAGACCTATGATCCCAAAGATTTTGAAGATAGGTTATATAAATATTGGAATGAAAATGGTTATTTTACACCAAAAGTAGATAAGACTAAGAAACCATTTACTATAATGATGCCACCACCAAATGTAACAGGTAGTCTTCATATGGGGCATGCATTGAACAATACAATACAAGATATTTTAACTAGATATAAGAGAATGGATGGTTATGAAGCACTATGGTTACCAGGAACAGATCATGCTTCTATATCTACAGAAGCAAAGGTAGTAGAAAAGATTAAATCAGAAGGCAAATCCAAAGAAGAAATGGGTAGAGAAGCTTTCTTAGAGGAAGCTTGGGATTGGACTCATCTATATGGTGGAACAATAAAAAACCAACTTAAGAAGCTTGGAGTATCCTGTGATTGGTCTAGAGATAGCTTTACCCTAGATGAAAACCTAAGCAAGGCAGTTACTGAAGTTTTTATTAAACTATATGAAAAGGATCTAATATATAGGGGCGATAGAATTATAAATTGGTGCCCAAGTTGTTCAACAGCAATTTCTGATGCAGAAGTTGAGCATGAGGATACACATAGTTCAATTTGGCAAATTAGATATCCAATTAAGGATAGTGATACTTTTATAGAAATAGCTACCACTAGACCGGAAACTATGCTAGGGGACTTAGCTATAGCAGTTAATCCTGATGATGATAGATATAAGGATTTAGTTGGAAAGATGGCAATATTACCTTTAGTAGGCAGAGAAATTCCTATAATTGCAGATTCATATGTTGAGATGGAATTTGGTACTGGAGCGGTAAAAATTACACCATCACATGACCCTAATGACTTCGAAGTAGGTGAAAGACATAATTTAGGTCAATGTATTGTAATCAATGAAGATGGTACTATTAATTCTAATGGTGGAGAGTATACTGGTTTAGATAGATTTGAAGCTAGAAAGAAAATAGTTGAAGACTTAGATAAAAAGGGATACTTGGTAGCAGTTAAAGACCACGAAAATGCAGTTGGTCATTGTGAAAGATGTAAAACCATTATTGAACCTTTGATCTCTAAACAATGGTTTGTAAAGATGGAGCCACTTGCCAAACCAGCCTTAGAAGCCTATAAAAATGGTGAGGTAAACTTTATTCCAGAAAGATTTGGAAAAACTTATACTCATTGGTTAGAAAATATAAAAGACTGGTGTATTTCAAGACAA
>CAYZZR010000022.1:0-18660 GCA_964482775.1 uncultured Tissierella sp.
TTTATTAACTTAAGTGCTTCCTTAAACTCTCCATTGGCTATAAGCCCTACATAACCTTGGCAATCAGTACTTCCAGGACAGGCTCTCTTGCATGGGGCATGACAATCCCCCACATGGTCTGATAATAGCAATTCTAAAGCAGTTTTTCTGGAGCTCCTAACTTTAGCTGTATTTGTGTTTACTACCATTCCATCAGATGCTATAGTTGCGCATGATCTTAATAGCTTAGGTACTCCTTCTACCTCTACTACACAAAGACCACAGGAACCATATATCTCTACACGCTCATCAAAGCACATAGTAGGGATTTCAATTCCGTTACCTTTAGCAATATCCAATATAGTTTGACCCATATTTCCTTTTACTTCTTTACCATTTATATTTAAATGTATAACAGTCATATTTCACCCCTACCTTTTAGTCTATTACTACAGCTTCAAATTTACAAACATCATGACATTTTCCACATTGTATACATAATTCCTGATCTATAACATGTTTGCCTTTTAATACTCCTGTAATAGCGTCTGTCGGGCAATTCCTAGCACATATAGTACATCCAGTACAATTGTCATTTATATCGTATGTGATCAAGGCTTTACATACATGAGATGGACATTTCTTATCATGAATATGTGCTTCATATTCACTTCTAAAGTTCTTTATCATACTTAAAACAGGGTTAGGTGCAGTAATTCCAAGTTGACATAATGATCCAGCTTGAACCTCACGGGCTAAGTCCTCAAGAGTTTCAATATCTCCATCCTTTCCTTTTCCCTCTGTTATTCTTTCAAGTATTTCAAGCATTCTCTTAGTTCCTAAACGACAATGTATACACTTACCACAGGATTCCTTTCTAGTAAAGGATAAGAAGAACTTTGCCATTTCAACCATACAGGCACTTTCATCAATAACAACCATACCACCTGAGCCCATTATAGCTCCTACTTTAGAAACAGACTCATAGTCAATAGGTGTATCTATCAATGAGGCAGGTATACATCCACCTGATGGCCCACCCATTTGAACAGCTTTAAATTCTTTATCATTAAGAATTCCACCACCTATATCATAAATTATTTCTCTTAATGGCATTCCCATTGGAACCTCTACGAGCCCACCCTTCTTAATCTTTCCAGTTAGAGCAAATACCTTTGTCCCCTTAGATTTTTCTGAACCATATTTTGCATATTCACTACCACCATGTCTAAAAATCCATGGTACATTGGCAAAGGTCTCCACATTGTTAATATTTGTTGGTTTATTCCAGAAGCCTTTTTGCGCTGGGAAAGGTGGTTTTAATCTAGGCATACCTCTTTCCCCTTCTAGGGAAGCTATTAATGCAGTTTCCTCACCACATACGAAAGCCCCGGCTCCAGCTTTTATTCTAATATCAAAATCAAATCCTGATTCGAGTAGATTCTTTCCTAGGTAACCAAACTCTCTTGCTTGAGCAATGGCTATTTCAAGTCTCTTTATTGCAAGGGGATACTCTGCTCTTACATAGATTATTCCTTCATTTGCACCCATTGCATATCCACCGATCATCATTCCTTCAAGTATTCTATGAGGATCACCCTCTAGAACACTTCTATCCATGAAAGCACCTGGGTCTCCTTCATCCGCATTACATACCATATATTTTGGACTTGCCTTTTCTTTATAGGCAGCATTCCATTTAAACCATGTAGGAAAACCTGCTCCTCCTCTACCTCTTAAACCGGCAATTTTAACTTCTTCAATTACATCCTCTTGTGACATAGAGGATAAAACCTTCTTTAGTCCATCATAACCGCCAGTAGCTATGTACTCATTTATATCTTCTGGATTTATATAGCCACAGTTTTCGATAGCGATTCTTACTTGTCTACCTTGTGCATCTAAGTCCACTTGAGATATTCTTTGAACCTCATCCATTTCCTTTTTAAGAGCCTTATCTAATAAACTCAAAACCTTATTCTGTGATACTTTTACGTATCTTGCTAAATTTCCATCATCATCATAAAAGTCTACGATTGGTTCAAGATGGCACATTCCTACGCAACCAGTTATCTTTAAATCTATGTCCAAATTCCTTGCTTCAATTTCTGACTTAAGCTCTTGATAAACTTTATTGGCTCCAGCTGCTATACCACAGCTCCCAAGTCCTACTACTACCTTCATATTAGATTGCGCCTCCTTCTATCAAGGAACTTGCCATTATTTCCTTCAATATTTTCTTAGTTTTTTGTGGTGTTAAGCTTCCATAGGTTTCTCCGTTAATCATCATAACTGGAGATAAGCTACAGCATCCTAGACAAGCTACATTATTCAATGTGAAAAGTTTATCCTCTGTTGTTTCACCATCATGTATTTTAAGTTCTTCTATAATTGCTTCCTCAATCTTATCAGCTCCATTTACATGGCAAGCTGTGCCCTTGCAAAGCATTATTAAATTTTTTCCCACTGGATTTAGTCTGAATTGTGTATAAAAAGTTGCAACACCAAAGATCTGTGCACTTCTAATACCTGTTTCATGCGAGATATACTCTAACACAGATAATGGAAGGAATCCATAAATGTCTTGAGCACTTTGTAGAATAGAAATTAAACTACCTTTTAGACCCTTGTACTTTTCTAGTACATCATCAAGCAGAGATAAGTCAACATCTTCATCAACAAATCTTGCTTTTAGATCATTTGCTTGACAACAGCCCACAATACCAACTCCTTTATTGTTTTCTAAATGCAAAAACTAATACCTTATTTATTAAATTAGTTTTTATGAAAACGTTTACCCCACTAGTAATCTAACTCCTTTAATAAATAAGGTATCATCTACTAAATATTTATTTTTAAAAATTTAGCACAATTATATTGTATATCTACCAAGAGCATAAATCAATACTAATTTGTTCTTGAAAATAAACAGCTATAAAAAAAATTCAAGTCCTGTAAAATACAGGACTTGCTTTGATCCTAGAAGAAATCTCCACAGAATAATATGACTAATAGCAGGAAGAAGAACAACAATGAGTCATCTATCCCACCAATCATATCACAGCTAGTGAACAAAAATACTAATATCAAGAAGAAGAATAATAATGAATCATCAATATCATTGAATCCTCCAAATATACCATCTCTTCTACAATCTCTATTTAGAGTAAGATCCTCAGCCATAGAAATCCTCCTTTAAATTTATTTCTCACTTTATTGTATGTATTTATCACCTTAGTGGTTACTAAATTGTCTTTAATTTAAGTTTTTTACTCCTACTTAACACTCGATATGACATGTTAACACTAGATTAGTATAAATTAATATAAGTTTGGAAATAATGAGTAATGAATTAAAATCTATTAAATTTAGGAGGTTCAAATGGACTCTACAGCATTAGTATTAGTAATTATAGGAGCACTAAATTGGTTATTAGTAGGATTATTTAAATTAGACTTGGTAGCTAGTATATTTGGTGGCAGTGATTCTTTACTAAGTAGAATTATATATACCCTAGTAGGTATATCTGGAATTTATTGTATCAAATTCTTGACAAAAGATAGAGTAGATAAGAAAACAAGAGTGGATTAGTCCACTCTTATACTTTATTCTCCGGCTACTGATAGTGATTTAATTCTAACACTTGGTGACCCATACTGGGCACTTCCAGGAAATCCAAATTTCAAATCATCAGCTATAGTATCAATATCTTTCAATACTTGATAAAGATTTCCTGCTATTGTGATTTGATTAATTGGTCTATTTATCTTTCCATCTTTGATTTCAAATCCATGAGCTGATAAGGAAAAATCACCTGATACAGAATTAAGACCTGAATGTAAGCCCTGCAAACCAGTAATATATACACCATGTTCAATTTTACCTAGTAAATCCGAAAAACTTATCTTACCTTTTTTTACATAGAAATTACTTGGCATTATGGATAAGGTAGACTTATATGATGGTCTAGATCCATTTCCTGTGGATTTTACTCCATCCTTTTTGGCAGTTTTCCAGGTATGCAATAAACTTGTAAGCACTCCTTTATCAACGATATTTTTGTAAACCGTTGCAGTTCCCTCATCATCAAAAGCTTTGGAGGCAAATCCTTCCTCTAGAAATGGATCATCACACAAACTAAATAATGGATTGGCAATTTCCTCTCCTAGCTTATCTTTTAAAGCAGAGAGCCCCTTTTGAGCATTATCAGCTGAAAAAACAGAAGAAAATGCCTGAATCAAATCTGCAAAAGTAGTATTTCTAATAATCATTGGATAATTTCCGCTCTTTATAGGAGATGCTCCCAACATTGAAATAGCTTCATCTACTGCTTCTCTTGCAATTTCTTTGTAATCAACAGCTTTAAAATCTGAAAATACTCTATAAGCACTACCAGTCTTAGTATCCTCTCCATCCTTTGCAATAACTGAAACATACACAAGCGCACCATTTGATTTATCATAAAGCTTTATACCTTTTGTGTTTACAATAACTCTCTCTTGTTCAAATTCCTCATAAAAACAATTTTGCACTGAGCTAACTCTTTTATCTAGACTAAGAGCTTCTTTTTCTAGATTCTTGGCAAATTCTATCTTTTCCCTAATTGCTATTTGGGATAAATCCCCCTTATACTTATCTAGTTTACGGTATTCTTTTGATCCTTGAAATATTTCATCACCATCTAATACATCTATATACTTTCCGTTTTCCAGAGATTGAGCTATCACCATATCTATTGAGCTTTCATCCAATTTTTCAGTATAGGAGTATCCCATTTTACCATTTGATATAGCTCTAAGGGAAAGACCACCTGATTCAGAAATACTATATTTATCTACATCTCCATTGAATATCCCTATTTCAATCGACTTGCTTGTCTCTAAGAATATCTCTAAATCCTCAAATTGATCCTTTGCTTTATCCATAAGTTTGTCTATTAAGCTAGTGTAATCCATTATTTTTCCCCCTTTCTACCACCAACTGTTATGGATTTAACCCTAATAGAAGGTTGCCCTACATTTGCAGGAATTGAACCACTTGATGCACCACACATACCTTGTCCTAAAGATAAGTTATCTCCAACCATATCTATTAACTCCAATACCTTGGTTCCATTGCCAATCAAGGTTGCCCCTCTAACGGGCTTGATTATTTTACCCTTATCTATAATATATCCTTCCATTACTGCAAAATTAAAATCTCCAGTTGCAGGGTTTACGCTACCTCCACCTAGTTTCTTTGCATATAAGCCACTTTCAGTATTAGAAATCATGTCCTCCAGCTTTGAATCTCCTTTATCTATAAATGTATTGTTCATTCTAGAAGTAGGTGCATATTTATAGGATTGCCTCCTTGAAGAGCCTGTAGAATCCATCTCCATACGTCTACCATTTAGCTTATCGATTAAATATGATTTTAATACTCCATTTTCAATCAGTACATTTCTTTGAGTTGGAGTCCCTTCATCATCTATATTTGTTGTTCCCCAGCCATTTGTTATGGTTCCATCATCTATTGCAGTAACTAGCGGAGACGCAACTAATTGTCCTAGTTTTCCTGCAAATGCTGATGTCCCCTTGGATACAAATGATGCCTCTAGAGCATGTCCACATGCTTCATGAAATAGAACCCCACCAAACTCATTATCTATAATAACTGGCATATTTCCACTTGGACAATAATCTGCATAAATCATAGTTTTGGCTATTCTTGACGCTTCTTTACCTATCTGAGCTACATCTACTTTATCATAGAATTCAAATCCCATCGATGCACCTGGAGCATAATAGCCTTGTTGCATTTCGCCATTTCTTGAAGCAACACTTGCTACGGCATACCTAGTTCTAACTCTTGTATCTTCAGCTAACAATCCTTCTGTATTAGCAATAAATATCCTTTGTTCCTCCTCAAGGTAATTTACACTAACCTGAGATATGATTTCATCATAGTCTTTGGCTGCATTGTATCCAATACGTAAAATATCTATCTTATCAGATTTCAAGGTTTTACTTGGAAATTTAATTATTGGATTATAATTTTTTCTAGAAAGATGTGTAAAATTTAAAAATAAATCCATCTTATATGAATCAAGAGCCATGGAGGCTTTTTTTGCAACTTCAATTAAATTCTCTTCACTTGAATCATTGCTATAGGCATATATACTATTAAACCTGTCCAATATTCTGATACCAACACCATAATCCCTGCCAGATATGTTGTTTTCTACTAAACCACCTATTAGTTTTATACTTGAATTAACTTTATCTTCAACAAATATTTCTGCAAAATCTCCACCTCTAGATAAGGCTGCAGTTAACACATTTTCAATTACTCTTTTACTTAACAATTTCTTCCCTCCTATTTACAACTCTTAAAAGGATTATAACATAAAAACAAACAGTAGATAGCTCTACTGTTTGTTTTTAGAAATGTCCGTGCCCCTTATCATTATCATTTAGCAAGAAGAAAATAATTAATATCCAGATTATCATATTATCTCCAAATAATCCTCCGCCGCCATGACCACCTTTTCCGCCACCAAATATATCTCCTAAGCCATCTCCAGCAAGTAGCAGGAACAAGAGAATGATCAGTATAATATTATTATCCTTTCCAAATATACCACTTAACATGTAAAAACCCCCTTAAATTGAATTAGTATATACTATTCAAGGGAGTTTGTATGTGTTACTAGCTTACTCTAAATTTAAATCTTTTCTCAATTCTATTATTGATTTAGTAGATATATTTTCTCTTGGAATTTCTAACAAGTCTATTATTTTGTCTAGATCATCACTACTCTGAACTTCAATTTCCATGTAGGGATTAGGATAGGTCTCTTTATCCCATGTATCAAGATCAATTCTAGCAGCTTCCAACATATATGATGTTCTTTCCTTGTGGCCAATACTTATTTTATCAAAGCCTAGTTCCTTTAATATTTGAAGCATTGTATCCTTGTCTTCAATATCAGTATTTAACTCTACATTTTCTCTTAGGTCACTGTTTTTTATATTCTTCTTAAGTGTAAATGTCGTACTATCATCATTTGTCAACAAATTCTTGCTTTCTCGAATTCTCATATATGCGTCTAAATAGGATTTTATAGGCCTTTCACTTGAATCAATAAGTGTGTTAACTTGAAGCTCCTTAGCTAGTATTTTACCACCAAGGCTTAAAATCTTTTCTTCCACTTTCTTAATATCAATATTTAAAACCTTAACTTCCAATTCCTTATCCATAACTGCCTCCTATCTACAAAGACTATATGCGTCATCATCAACAATAACTGTAACATCTGGATGCAACAACAAGAATGTTAGTGGATTATTAGTAGTAATCTTCTTATCCATCAAAAGACCTTTAAGTGCATTAGCTTTGTTTTTTCCAGTTGCTAGTAAAAGGATCTTTTTAGCTCTAAGTATAGTTCCCATACCCATAGTTATTGCAGACTTTGGAACCTCATCTATAGAGTCAAAGAATCTAGAATTTGCTTGAATTGTATCCTCTGTTAAGTCTACTATACAAGTTCCTACAGAAAGAGCTTGATCTGGTTCGTTAAATGCAATATGACCATTTGGTCCAACACCTAGGACTTGTAAGTCTATTCCTCCAGCTTCTTTAATCATTTCATCATATTCTTGGCAATAAGTATTTATATCTTTAACCTTTCCATCAGGTACATATGTATTTTCCATATGAATATTTATATGTTTAAATAGCTCCTCATTCATAAAATACCTATAACTATTAGGATTTTCACCATCTAAGCCTATATATTCATCTAAGTTAAATGTCTTTATATCGCCGAAGTCCAATCCCTCTTCTTTATGCATTCTTATTAACTCTTTATAGGTCCCCACAGGAGTACTACCT
Organism: uncultured Tissierella sp.; assembly: GCA_964482775.1. Classification (GTDB taxonomy): domain Bacteria; phylum Bacillota; class Clostridia; order Tissierellales; family Tissierellaceae; genus Tissierella_B. The sequence continues at coordinate 7,855 of CAYZZR010000022.1, forward strand.
GTAGCTAATCCTAATATTGCTTTTGAATTCTCGCTTACTAATTTTGAAATGATATTTGCTGCATTCTTACTAACGTCTTCTATACTGCTTTTAACAATAACTTCCATGACTTCACTCCTTAAAAAATTAATTTCAATTTGAAATCTATAAAATCACTTGATACACAATGAAAGTCTATACCATCCACATTGCCCTCAACTGCATATTTATGTCCATCAGAATGCAGATGACCATAAAGGCAAGTCTCCACTCCATGTTCCTTCATTACATGGACGAACTCGTTTGGGCTCAAATCCATATTGAATGGAGGATAATGTACAATAGCAATTTTTCTTTTAGCTTCTGATATTCCTTCTAGTGACATTTTAAGCCTACTTACTTCTCTTGTAAAGATTTTTTCATCAGCAGTAGTAAATTCATCATTATCTGGGGACATCCAGCCCCTTGTTCCACCTATACCATAATCCTTATAGCTAAAGGAATTATTTTGCATAAAAAACAAAGAATCAAAACCTAAACTATTCAATTTAGAAAGACTTGACCACCAATAGTCATGATTTCCCTTTAATAGAACCTTTTTTCCAGGTAAATCATGAATTCTAGCTAAATCATAGCTTGCTTCATTTAATTTTAATGCCCAGGAAATATCTCCTGGAATGATAACTAAATCATCTGATTTAACTATATCTCTCCAGTGATTGATAATCTTCTCTTCATGACTTATCCAATTTTCTCCAAAGATATCCATTGGCTTTTCTTTTGTAAAATCTAAATGCAAATCGCCTATTGCATAGATCATGGAAACACCTCATCCTAATCTTTAACATTAATAATTAAAAACTGTAATTTTAAAGCTTTCAAACCTATCTAATACCTTAACTTAATGTAACTAAATTAACATTAACATTCATATTATCTAATATGTCTTTTTCTCTTTTTTGACAGGTAAATAAAACTACTTGTCTATCTTTACTAATCTTACTTAAGAAACCAAGAATATTCTCCAGCCTCTTATCATCGTATTGAATAAAGCAGTCATCTAAAAATAAAGGTACATTTCTTTCTGTAATAGAATTTATTATACCAAATCTAAGTGAGAAGTAAAGTTGGTCTATGGTCCCGCCACTTAATGAGTCTATATCGATAATCTCACTAGTATTAGGATTTATGACTCCCATGCTTAATTTATTGTCAATTTTAACTTCATCATACTTTCCACTTGTAATTTCACCTATAATCTCTCCAACCTTTACATTAATCTCAGGAGCAAATTGATTGTGAATGTTCTTTGATAGTTCTTCCATAGTAGATTTAGCCAATTCTAGAGAACTTACCTTTTTATCCAATTCCTTTAGTCTGTGAGTGTTTCTTAGAATTTCCTCATCAATATCCACTAATCTACTTATCTTGGGTACAAAATAGTTGATTTTTTCTTCAATACTTCTATTTTCTAATAGATTGTTTTGAATCATTTCATTAAGCTTTAAGATTCTTTCTTCAACTACATCTTTAGGATCTCCATCAAAATCAAGACTAGCTTCATCTGAATATACCTTAAATTCCTCTATAGATGAATTCCCTAAAATCTTATTCAATAATTCCTTCTTACTATTATAATGAATTAATGTATCCTGATAGGTATTCTTAAACTCTAAACCACTTTTAAAGCTATTTATGCTTTCCACACCATTGTTTATAAGTAATAGTTCAAGTTTTCTACTATATTCTTTCTTCTTTAAGTCTAATTCCTTCATTTTATTATTTAATACGCTCAACCTATCTTTATTTTCGTCTAAGCTCTTTGTTTGCTCTTCATAAACAATCTTCTTTTTTTGGTAATGCTCATAATGAGCTTTTAGTTCCAACCAAGTGGATAGACCATAGCCATCTAAAATCTTCTTTTGCTCACTCTCTTTAGATATGATAGCCTTCTTTGAATTTTCTATTTCCTGTATAGACTCTTTAACTTGTAGGTCAATTCTTTTTAAAATATGCTGATTTCTTCTAGATTTTTGTATAATCATTCCTATTGGAAAAATCAAAGCTTGAATAATGAACAAAATAGACCTAGTAGAGTTCACCCAAGCCAAATAGGCACCAGCTAAATATATAGCCACAAGAAAACCAATCAATAACATATATTTCAAGTTAGTCTTCTTAAGACTATGATAGTCCTCTCGTAAAAACTCTAAATTTGAGTTGTTGTGTGTGTAAATAAGCTTATTTTTATCATCTTCAAGTCTATCATAGGATAGATAATCGTAGAATATATTTTCTAACATTTTAGAATCTAAGTTTTCCTTATTTGAAAATATACTCTTTATCATATCTTCTATGTCTCTTATTTGCGGTTCTAGGTCTTCAAGCCTACTATCTATTATTTTTATTTCATTTTCCATATCAATAGCTTTTGAATAGTCCTCACTAGATAGATTTTTATAAACCGTTAATTCATCCAATTGTCCCTTAAGGATTTTCATCGTATTTGTAATATCTTTTAACTCATAATAAGTCTTTACCTTTTCAAGCTTTAGTGCATTATCAAGGCCTTTTTTTTCCTCAGATAACTTGATATTTAAGCTACTTAGCTTATTTCCCAATTCATTTTTTGTATTTATAAGTTTTTCATACTCATCCTTTAACATGATAATTTCATGTTTTTCATTTCTTAGTCTATCAATATCACTGCACAACCCCCCATATAAGGATGTAGGAGCTTTGATTGAACCGATGTCCTTTAAAGATCTTTCTATGTCCTTAATTGCTAGATCCACAGAAATCTTATCATCATTTGAACTAGATAAATTCACAAGCTTATCCCTTAGCTCATTAGCAAGATTCCCTTCAGTTTTACTCCCTAGTTGCTTTATAGAAACAGTGTTGGAATAAACACCATTGCTAATCCCAAGAAATTCATTGCCAGGCTGCAACACCCTACTATTGTCGCCATTATCGATACTGTAGGTTATATCTTCGCCTGTATTCTCTAAAAGTACTCTAGTGCTTTCATTACCCTTATCAAATACCCTTTCAATTCTATAGTCTTCTCCCTTAGACCTAAAGCTAATTATGCCCTTATAGTTATTGCTATTCCAAGGCTTGTATTTTTTATGCTCAGAAGTATAAATTGTGGATTTCACATAGGGCTTTAGAAAACCATAAAACATACCATCTATAAAATTATGTATAGTAGTTTTACCTGTTTCGTTTTCTCCATAAATAATGTTTAGTCCTTCCTTTAGTTCTATTGATTTGTTAATAAACCTTCCAAAATCTATTAATTTTAATCTTCTTATAATCATATTATTCCCTAACCTTTAAAAGTGCTGATAAGCCTATATATAAGGCATCTTTAACCACTTCATCATCAAGATTCTTTTCCTTCATAGCCTTTATATAATAACCAATAATATTGTTCCTATTTGACTCCTCTATTGAATCTAAATCATAGTCCGGACTAGTTTTATTCAATATTTCTATATGATAAAAAAACCCTTCCAATTCCTTGTCTAATTTGCTTAAATCCATATCATTTTGAACATGACCTTCCAAGGTAATCCTATAAAAGTCCTTATCTATATTGCCTAAATCAAAGAATTTTATCTTGTTGATTATATCAAAATAGCTATCATTGCCCTTTATATCAATAGTTTTTTCATGAAAACATCGCTTACTAAATGGTATAAATTCAATCATGGTGCTTCCCTTATCTATAGATCCCTTAATAATCCCTCTATTTCCCTGCTCTCCAAAATCTAGAGGCTCAGGAGAACCACAATAAGCAATTTTTTCAGAAAATAGATTAGGCTTATGGATATGTCCAAGAGCAATATAATCCATTTTCAAAGCCCTTAAAGACTCCAATGAAATTGGAAGATAGTTTGATTCCTTTCGTATATCTCCATGTAATATTAAAATGTTATTTATGCTTTCATCTATATAAAACTCCTTAGTAAATAGGGTATTTTCTTTAAGTTCTACCCTATCCCAGCTGTATCCATATACTCTAGTCTTTAAATCAGGGTAATATTTGCTCTCTAATCCATCTGAATTAAAAATTGCAACATTGTCACTCCATGATACTCTATTGTATAAGGACCTGTTATCTATAAAATCATGATTACCGGCAGCAATCAAAACATTAATATCAGCTGCCATAGCCAAAATATCTCTCACTTTATTGATATCACCAATAGTAAAATAATCAGCTTCAAACAAATCCCCTGCTATAAAAAGAAAGTCTACATCCTGCTCTATAGCATATTCCACGATTCTTTGAAAGGTAGACCAAAGCTCTAATCTTCTATCCATTGCTATGTCTTTACTAAAGGACACATTGGAAAACTGTAGCCCAAGATGAATATCCCCTGTATGAATAAATTTTATTATAGCTTCCACCTCCTAGTAGTTAAACTTATTTACAACAATATCTCCCATGATTCTCTTTATATCACTCATATCAATCTCTTCATTAGATTTATGGCAATTCACGATTCCACAAGAATGCCCAATCTTTAGCATCATCTCAAAATCATAATTTCTCTCTATCGCCATAGCAAATCCACCTATCATATAGGCATAATTTACTTTACATTTCAAGGAATCAAGGTTTGCAATGTCTACTCTAAATACATTTTCCTTAGTTAGCACGATACTACCTTTGCTTCCTAGAGAAATCACTACTATTTTGCAGCCCTTTTCTATTATATATTGACCTGCCTTTATAATTTCATATTCATAATCCAGCTTTAAATTAGTAAAATTTTCTAGTTCTATAGTATCCAAAACCACCATATAGGGGCCAGCCTCAATTCCATAAGCCAACTCCTCACCCCTAGCTGAAAACAAAGTCTTCTTATAATATTTGTTGGCTACATCTATCAAGGTGTAGAATATTTCCTTAGAAACATTTTGCGGAAGATTCCCTACAACACAAACTAAAGAAGAAGCATAAATCTGATTTAAATACAATTCTAAGAAGCCTTCCAACTCTTCTCTTGTGATTCTAGGTTCATTAGAGTTAATGGTTATATCTTTATCTTTATCTGTGGAAATAATGATAGTCTCTGCTGTCTCATCCTTAATAGCAAAGAACTCATTAGAAATACCATCATCAATTAGATGCCTCTCTATAGCCTTCCCATTTACTCCACCTAGAAAGCCAGTATAAAGGGTGTTTTCATTAAGTCCACTCAAAAGATAAGCTAAATCAATTCCTGCACCTGCAGGCTCATAGCTTACCTTTTTGGGTAGTTTAGGAGTATCAAACTCAAGGTTATCTAGAAAATACTTTCTAAGTAATACTGGATTTAAATCAACAGAAATAATCATTACCAACACCTCCACTAATATTATTATACACCTTAATCGAACATAAAGGCTAGATTTAAATTGATTGCATATACTTTAACAATCATCTATAATTTAAGTAGAACAAGGATAGGAGTTGATATAATGAATGAATATAATGCATTTGACATACTTGGTCCAATAATGATTGGTCCTTCCAGCTCCCATACTGCAGGAGCTGCTAGATTAGCTAAAACATCTATGGAAATTGCAGGTGAAGGCTTTTATAGGGTAGAGTTTTACTTACATGGTTCTTTTGCCAAAACCTATAAGGGCCATGGTACTGATAAAGCTTTAGTGGCAGGAGTCCTAGGCTTTGCTCCTGATGATGAGAGACTGAGAGACTCCTTTGAAATTGCCAAGGAGAAAAATATAGCAATAGACTTTATAGAGGCTGATCTAGGTTATCAGCATCCAAATACAGTAAAGATTGTCTTTAAATATGATGATAAGGATGATTTCTATATACTAGGTTCATCCATAGGTGGAGGAAACATAGTAATATATAACATCAATGGAGACTTAGTAGAATTTACAGGAAATTACCCTACTATGATACTAAAATATACAGACAAAAAAGGTATTATCAGTATAATTAGCTCTATATTAGCTAAAAATGAGCTAAATATTGCTACTATGAAGGTTTCTAGAGAGGGAAACATTGCTACAATGCTTTGTGAGCTTGATTCTCCTATAGCTGAAGCAACTATTAAAGAAATATCTAGTTTAAATGAAATATCCTATGTAAGATTTATTAATACACAAAGGAGTTGAAAAAGTGTTTAACAAAGGTATTGATTTATTGAAATTATGTAATGATAAAAACTTAAAAATATATGAAGTGGTCTTGGATAAAGAAAAAGAATCCACCAGAATGTCTTATGATGATCTAATACTTAAAATGAGAGAGACTTTAGAAGTTATGAAATCCTCTGCAACTGCAGCTTTGGATAAGGAAATACCTTCAGTATCAGGCTTAACAGGAGGTAACTCAAAGAAAGTTGAAGATTATAGATCTGAAAACAAAACTATCAGTGGAGTATTTATAAACTCAGCAATGGCAAAGGCACTTTCTACATCTGAGGTTAACGCATCCATGGGTAGAATTTGTGCCGCTCCTACAGCTGGCGCTTCAGGAATTTTGCCTAGTGCAATCCTAGCAGCACAGGAAAAACTGGACTTAAGCGATGAAGAATTGATACATGGATTGTTTACTGCAGCAGGAATTGGCGAAATCGTAGCTAAAAATGCTACAGTAGCAGGAGCTGAAGGCGGATGCCAAGCAGAATGTGGAGTTGCTGCAGCTATGGCTGCTGGTGCAATAGTAGAAATGGCTGGCGGAAGTCCTGAACAATCTCTAGACGCAGCAGGCTTTGCATTGACTAATGTTATGGGTTTGGTATGCGATCCTATAGCTGGTTTAGTAGAATATCCTTGTGCAATTAGAAATGCTTCAGGAGTTGTAAATGCCCTTATATCGGCAGATATGGCCTTGGCCAATGTACAGGCCTTGGTTCCTTTTGATGAAGTAGTAGAAGCCATGTATAAGGTTGGAAAGTCTATGCCAGAATCCTTAAGAGAAACTGCTCTAGGAGGATTGGCTGACACACCTACAGGAAGAAAATTAGCAGGTCGTTAAAATAGGGGAGAGCTAAGCTCTCCCCTATTTTAACGACTCTTATCTAAGTTATCTTATTGTTACATACTTCCATTTATTTGTTCTAAATCTCAATCTTATAACTACCCACCTTACCAATTGATCTATTACTATAGAAGCCCATGCACCCATGAGACCCCAACCTAAAACCAAAACAAAATAATAAGCCACAGCAATCCTAACGCCTATAACACCGATAAAGGTAGCAATCAGTGGCCATACCGTATCCCCAGCTCCTCTAAGTCCACCTGATGTTACAAGCTGTGAGCTTTGAAATGGCTGAATTATAGCAACAAATTTTAGTATTCTTGACACTTCAGCTATGACTTCAGGGCTATTAGTATAGAGTCTTGCAACCAAGGGTCCAAAGAAGAAAAAAGCTATTGCCATAACTACGGATATAAGCGCTCCCATAAAGTTACATTGATCTATATATATTTCAGCCTTATCTGCTTCCTTTGCACCAAGACTTCTACCTGCTAGGGTTGAAGCGGCTATACCATATGATTGACCTGGTGTGTATGACAAATTCATTATATTTAAGCATATTTGGTGAGTAGCATATGCTACAGTACCCAAGCTAGCAACCATCTTAGTAAAAATTAAAATTCCTGCCCTAAAGGCTACCTGTTCCAATGAAGCTGGTAATCCAATCTTTACTAAATTATACATTATGTCTCCATCCACTTTAAACTTGTGCTTTAGGCTTAAATGAATTGTACTATCCTTATTGGACACATAGCTAAGCAGTAAAATAGTTGCTATCACTTGGCTTGATGCAGTAGAAATTCCTGCTCCAGTAGCACCTAAGGCTGGAAAACCAAATAGACCAAAAATTAAAATTGCATTTCCTATAACATTTGCAAAGTTTGCTATAATATTTATTCTCATAGGTGTTTTTGTATCTCCTGCACCTCTTAAAGAAGCTACTATAGAAAAATTAAAGGCTTGAAAGATAAATCCTAAAACAACTACTCTAAAATATCCACTGCCAACCCCTATAGTATCTGTATGAGCTCCCAGAAAAGTCATAGTTCCACTAGTAAAGCCTAAACCTAAAATCAATATAGGAATTACCAAAAAAACTTGCGTCAAAATAATTATATGTTTTACTACAGATTCTATTTTATCAGTTCGCTTTGCACCTATATACCTAGCTACCATAGCAGTAGCTCCAGCATTTAGAGCTTGGACCAATGATAGTCCAATAAACATAAGCTGATTTGTGATTCCAACAGCAGCTATGGAAGCTGTAGTAGTAGCTAAATCCCCTGAATTTCCAAGCATAATCATATCAATCATTCCAAAAAGAGTTCCAAGAAATAACTCTAGAAATACTGGAGCAGCAATCTTATTTATGTCTACTCTTATGTCCTTCTTATCCAAACTTACATCCATATGTACACCTCATTTTTGATTCAATATTATACATTATAGCACTACACTTCCAAATTAACAAATTTAGGCCCATAAATGAAAACAATAAACCCAAGATTTATATAAAAAATCTCAGGTTTATTATACTAATATTATTGAAGTTTCTATTAATTTACTGATTCCATTCTAGTTCTTACAATCTTTTCAATTAAATCTATCTTCTTAAAGGAATCCTCTTTTGTCTTACCTTTAGAATATATATACAATTTAATTTTTGGTTCCGTACCAGATGGTCTTACAGCATACCATGATCCATCATCCATATAATACTTTAAAACATCAGAAACACCGGCATCTGTTGTATCATTTAGATAGTCAATTGTCTTGATTAGCTTCATGTCCCCTATAATATCTATAGGTTTACTTCTTATACTATCCATAATTCTACCTATAAGCTGCTGCCCTTCAAGGCCTTCAAGTACTATAGAAAGTAGCTTTTCATTGTAATGTCCATATTCCTCATATAAATCATTTAGAACATCCAATACACTTTTTCCTTGCTTTTTATAATAGGCAGCCATTTCTGCTATCAACATAGATGCTACTACTGCATCCTTGTCTCTAACTAAAGTCCCATATACATATCCTATGCTCTCTTCATATCCAAAAATAGCTTCGTACTCATTAGTCTTTTCCCATTCATTTGCTTTAGCACAAATATTCTTAAATCCAGTAAGGGTTTCAAACATTGTAACACCATATTTTTGAGCAATGACCTTTCCTAAATCACCAGTTACTATACTCTTTGTAATTGCTGCATTCTTTGGTAAATCATTCTTCTTGTATCTAGATGTCAATATATAATTTATCAATAAAGCACCAGTTTGGTTTCCATTTAGGAACTTGTAACCTTCCATATCTCTTACAGCCATTGCTACTCTATCACAATCTGGATCTGTAGCAATCAATATTTCTGCCTCTTCCCTTTTACCTAGTCTAGCAGCATACTCAAAGGCTCTTGTATCCTCTGGGTTAGGATATCCAACGGTGGTAAAATCAGGATCTGGGTTTTCTTGTTCAGGTACAACAATTATATTAGTAAATCCTCTATCAGCAAGTATTTTTCTAACAGGCTTATTTCCTGTTCCATTCAATGGTGTATAAACAATCTTTATATCCTTGTCAATTTCATCATTTATAGCCATCTTAAGTAATGCATCATTGTATTCATCATCTATTTCTTTACCCAATATTGTTATAAGCTTTTTTTCAATTGATTGGTCATAGTCAGCATAATTGATGTTTCCAAAGCTTTCAATTGAAGCAATCTCATCTAGAATATCATCAGCAATATTGTCAAGAATTTGTGAGCCTTCCTCCCAATAAACCTTGTATCCATTGTAATCCCTTGGATTATGGCTAGCTGTTACTACTATTCCAGAAATACAATTCAATCTCCTAACAGTATAGGACAACATAGGCGTAGGTCTTATACCATCAAATAAATATGCCTTAACTCCATTTGCCGCTAATACTCTGGCAGCAATTTTGGCAAATTCATCTGAAAACCATCTAACATCATAGGCAATTGCTACTCCCCTATCCATAGCTTCTTTACCATGCTTTACAATGGTTTGAGCTAAGCCTTGAGTTGCCAAGGCTACAGTATATTTGTTCATCCTATTGGTTCCAGCACCAATCTTTCCTCTAAGACCTGCAGTACCAAACTTTAAATCTGTATAAAATCTGTCTAAAATCTCATCATCATCATCTGTAAGTCCTTCAAGCTCATTTTTTGTGTCTTCATCAAAATAGTCATCTTTTAACCAAGACTCATATTTTTCTCTATAGTCCATTAAAATTCCCCCTATCCTCGTTATACTAAATATTATATACCCACTTAGGCAAATAATTCACTATGTAAAATTTAAAAACCTTGAAATCACAAGATATAAATTTCTTAGATTTCAAGGTCTTTCTATTTTTTCACTTATCTATTGTTTTTATTATTCTATGGCATGAATGACAGTTTTAGGATCGTCTTCAATCTTGTACATAAATAATCCTAAATAAGCAAATACAATAACTACTATAGGTGTTAGATAATTAAAGAATGCATAAGGAGCATATTCCCAAGCTTTAACCCCTAAAACGCTAAATAAAAAGGCTCCACAGGTATTCCATGGTATCAATGCTGATGTTACAGTCCCAGCGCCTTCTAGAGTACTGGATAATAGCTTAGGATGCAAGCCCTTATCCCTATAAGTCTTAGCATACATCCTCCCTGGAACTACAATTGCTATGTATTGCTCTGGCATTGCAGCATTGCTAAATATACATGTCAATATTGTAGTTGTAACTAAACCAGCAGATGTCTTCACTAACTTTAAAATAGAATTTACAATAACTTCAAGTTGCTTTGT
>CAYZZR010000023.1:0-1365 GCA_964482775.1 uncultured Tissierella sp.
CAAATGGAGCAAGCTGACGCAGATAAAAAGATTGCACAGGCTAGAGCTGAAGAGCGTAGAGCCATGGCTGTAGCTAGAGAACAAGAGATGATAGCAGATGTTCAACAGATGAGGGCGAAGGTAGTAGAGGCAGAATCAGAAGTTCCTTTAGCATTAGCTGCTGCATTGAGGGATGGGAAGCTTGGTGTAATGGATTATTACAATATGAAGAATGTATTAGCTGATACTGATATGAGAACTTCAATATCAAAAATGTCGGATGGAGATAAAACTCAAGAATAGGATGTGATTAAATGGATAACCCTATTATACTTCTTGCGTTTTGGTTTGTAGTAAATTTAGTAATGAAAAGTGCCAAGGATAAAAAAAATATAGAAGAAGCAAGAAGAAAAAAATCTAAGCAATTGGATAATCGACCTATTCAAAATAAAAATTTATCAAATGCAACTAAAAATAAGAGTATTATAGATGTATTTAAGGAAGAAATAGAGAAGGAAATCCAAAGGGAAAAAGAGAAACAGTTGGAGAAAATGCCTCAAAGCAATAAAGAGCAAAGACCTACTTCTGGAAATACAGTATATACAGCTAACTCATCAATAAATGAGACTAAAACACAAGAAGTAGTTTCAAGAAAAGTTGTTGAGTCAAATCCTGAAAAGGTGAAAGTTATAAAGGAAGATCCATATGCTCAAGAAAATAAAGTAAAAATAAATATGAAAAATGATGTGTTGAAGGGTATCATTTTTTCTGAAATTTTATCTGAACCAAAAGGAATAAAGCATTTTAGAAGAAGCATTTAATATGCTTCTTTTTTTTGCCTATAGAAAAAGCTATGAGTAATAGAAAAATCCATACTATCATAATATTAACTGGAGGGGATATTATGAAGAAGCATTTTGATGACATAAAAGCTAATTTATCAGATGCCTTGGAATTGCCATTAGATATAACTTTGGACTTACCTAGGATATCTATAATAGGAAATAAAGAATTAAGCATAAACAATCATAAAGGAATAATAGAATATGGTAGTAAACTTATTAGAATAAATTCAAAGATTGGAATCATCAAGGTAATAGGTTCATATCTTGAAATAAAAAATATACTAGCAGAAGAAATCTTAATAGTTGGTGATATAGAGAATGTAGAAATCATAAGCTTGGAGTGATTAAATGCTAGCTATAAAAATATGGAATTATTTAAAGGGATATGTTATTATTAGAATTGAAGGCCTAATGTTGGAAAGACTGCTAAACTTAGCCTTAAGCAACAACATATATCTTTGGGATGTAAAGAGATTAAACTATTTTCAAGTAGAAGTTGCGGTTAGTCCAAAAGGATTATTTGAATTGGAAGAATTGATAG
>CAYZZR010000023.1:1375-18375 GCA_964482775.1 uncultured Tissierella sp.
TGGATGTAAGGGTCAAGTATTAGTTAGAAAAGGATTGCCATATTTCATAGAAAAATTAAAGAGAAGAAAGATGTTCACAGCAGGTTTTGCTTTTTTCTTTGCTTCAATTATTTTTTTATCTACATTTATTTGGAAAATAGAGATCAATGGAGTTGAACAGACACCAAAAGAAGGTATTATCAAGTATTTAGAGGAAAATGGAATAAGCTATGGTAGAAATAAAAAGAATCTTTCAGTAGATGAGATAGAAATGTTACTGATCAATAAATATAAGTATTTTTCCTTTATTGAAGTACAATTTGATGGTGTTAAATTGCTTATAGATATAAAAGAAGAGGATATTCCTCTGGAAATTGTTGATAAAGATTACCCAGCAAATATTATAGCTAGAAAAAAGGGGGTAATCACCAAAATAATTGCGAGAAATGGAGAATCAACAGTAGATGTTGGTCAAATAGTTAAAGAGAATCAAATTCTTATTAGTGGCGTAATACAAAGTGGAGATGGAAGCTTTTATCAAGTCCATGCTGATGGTCAGGTTATGGCTAGAACAAGATATGACTCTATTGTTGAAGAGCCTATAGTCAAAATTGTTGAGAAGGAAACTGGGAAGTTAATAGAGCAAAAAGGTTTAAAAATAGGTAATAGGGGAATTAAATTTATTAAGGATATTCCTTATGATAATTACAAAGAATATATTAAGGAAAGCAATATTCTAGACTGGGATCTCATAGATTTGCCAGTTAAGCTAATAACATATGAGTATAAGGAAGTTGAATTAACTGAGATAAAACAAGAAATAGACTACTTAAAACGTTCAAATCAAATGAAAGCATTAGAAATAATAAATGCTCAATTATATGATGGTGCTGAAATAATAAGTAAGGATGTAATTCATTCTATAAATGACAATATTCTTAAAACTGCTGTTATAGTTGAAACAAATGAGGATATTGGCAAAAAATCAATCATCAACAATTAGGAGGATAAAGTTTGGAGAGAAAGGAACAATTAAAAATTAAAATTGAAAATCATCAAACTATTAAAGAAATATTTGGTGATCTTGATGAAAATATAGAGATAATAAAAAGAGAATTATCAATTGATGTTTTAATAAGGGATGATGAAGTTGTTCTTATTGGTGATTCAGAAGCAATTCATATGGGAGAAAGACTGATGTACAATTTAATTGAAATTGTACAGAATTATAAACGTTTAGACAAACAAGATCTTAGATATTCGATTCAATTAGTACTAGAAGGTAAAGAGGAAAAGATAAAAGAGTTATTAAAGGAAGTGGTATGTGTTACTGCCACTGGAAAGAGTATAAAACCTAAAACCTTGGGGCAAAAAAGATATCTAGATTCCATTAAAAATAATGATATAGTATTTGGAATAGGTCCTGCTGGTACAGGTAAAACATATTTGGCTATGGCTATGGCGGTTCAAGCCTTTAAAAACAAAGAAGTTAATAGAATCATATTAACTAGACCTGCAGTTGAAGCTGGCGAAAACTTAGGTTTTCTTCCAGGTGATTTACAAGAGAAGGTGGATCCGTATTTAAGACCAATATATGATGCACTTTTTGAGATATTAGGTTATGATACATATCTAAGATATCTAGAAAAAGGCTTGATTGAAGTAGCACCTCTTGCCTATATGAGAGGAAGGACTCTTGATTCTGCCTATGTAATATTAGATGAGGCACAAAATACTACTAATGAACAAATGAAAATGTTCTTAACTAGATTGGGCTTTGGGTCTAAAGCAATAATAACAGGGGATATAACTCAAGTAGATTTTCCTAAAGGAAAGCAATCTGGCTTAAAAACTGTAAGTAAGGTCTTGGATAATGTAAAGGGTATAGATTTTATAAATCTGACTAAAAATGACATAGTAAGACATCCCTTAGTTCAAAGAATTATTGATGCATATGAAAAATATGAGAATACAAATATAGCACCTTAATGAACTTAGGATTATTGTTATGATTCAATAATCCTTTTTTGTATATTTCATAGAAGAAACAGTAGGAGGAATAACATGGAGTATTATATTGACAATAGACAATCCAAGTATGAAATTACACATGAGCTTGAGAACCTTCTAGAAAAAGTAATAAATGAAGTACTAAAAGTTGAAGAATTGTCACAAAATTATGAGGTTAGTATATCTTTTGTTGATAATGAGGAAATTAAAGTATTAAATAGGGATTATAGAGGGGTAGACAAAGAAACAGATGTCTTATCGTTCCCAATGGAGGATGAATTTGGCTTATCAGATTCCTTATTGGGTGATATAATCATATCCATAGATAAAGCAAATGAGCAATCCTTAGAATTTGGACATACTATTGAAAGAGAAATAGCTTATTTAACAGCACATAGTATGTTTCATTTGTTAGGATATGATCATATGAATGAAGATGAAAAGCTTATTATGAGAGAAAAAGAGAAGTTGGTTATGAAAAGCCTAAAAATATTTAAGGATATGTAGGGTGCCCTTATGAAAATAAAAAGTATTATAGATAGTTTTAACTATGCTGTAACTGGCATTTTAACAGCAATGAAAACTGAGAAAAATCTTAGGTTTCACTATATTATTGCAATTTTAGTAATTGTATTTAGCTTGTTTTTTGATTTTTCTAGATTGGAATTTTTGATTATGTTATTTGCTATATCCTTAGTTATTGTTTCTGAAATGATCAATACATCTATAGAAAAAGCAATCGATATATTCACTAAGCAATATCATCCATTGGCCAAAATAGCCAAGGATATTGCTGCTGGTGCTGTATTGATAGCATCTATGAATGCACTGGTGGTTGGATATTTGCTATTTTTTGATAGGCTTAATCCACTGACTAACCTTGTGCTATTTAAAATTAGAAATTCTGAAATACATTTAACATTCGTAGCCCTTATATTGGTTACATTTCTTACCATTGGCTTTAAGGCGAAGTACTACAAAGGAAGGGGTACTCATTTTCAAGGGGGGACTGTTAGTGGGCATTCAGCTATTTCCTTTTGCATAGCTACAATTATAACCTTTATTGCAAATCATATACTGGTTACAACATTAGCCTATGGTTTAGCTATTTTAGTTGGAGAAAGCAGAATAGAAGGTAGAATACATTCGATTTCAGAAGTGGTTTATGGAGCAGTATTAGGGACTTTAATCGGAATATTAGTATTTCAATTCATCGGATAAGGGGGCAAAAAATTGAAAAAAGTTTTACTTATGATAATGCTGCTGGTATTTGTTGTAACAGGATGTAATCCAAAAGTGGAAACACCTGTAATCATTGATGTGGAAGAGCCTATACCACCAGTAGTAGTGGAGCCACTTGAAGAGCCAGAGCCAGTAAAGGAAGGTATACCATCTCCATTAAGTGGAATATATGCTTCCGAAGATGTAATTAACCAAAGAATAGTTGCAGTAATGTTCGATAACCATCCTAGAGCAAGATGGCAAGCAGGTCTTAAGGATGCTGAAGTTGTCTATGAGTTTCCTGTAGAAGCGCCTTATACAAGGTATTTAGGTTTGTACTTAATAAATAGTCCAGAATCAATAGGGCCAATAAGAAGCTCTAGACCATATTTTGTAACAAAGGCTTTGGAATTTGATGCTGTCTATGTGAGAGTTGGTGGAAGTGAGCAAGCCAAATCAGATATTAAAAAACTAGGCATAGCTGATATAGATGGCTTAACTAGTTCAAGTAAGGTTTTTTGGAGAAATAAGAATAAAAAAGCACCTAACAATCTTTATTCAAGCATGGAGGTTATAAGAGAAACTCAGCAGGAAAGAGGATATAGACAAACAGGTGATTATGAAGGTTTTAAATTCTTTGAAGAAGATCAAAAAATAGAAGGATTTACTGCAAATAGCATATTAATCAATTATTTGAGCAACAATACTACAAAATATACCTTTAATTCTACTAATAATTTATATGAGAGAGAAAAAGACGGTAAAAAGCATATAGATGAATCAGATGACTCAGTAATAACTGCTAAAAACATTATTATCCAAGAATCAAGTGTTAAGGTTATAGATAATGAAGGTAGACTAGAAGTTGGATTGATAGGAGAAGGGAAAGGAAAGTATATTACTAATGGGGTTGGTATTGATATAAAATGGGTAAAGGAATCAAGACAGGCAAAAACATACTATTATGATACAGATGGTAAAGAAATAGTCCTAAATCCAGGTAGCACTTGGATACAGGTTGTAAAAAATGATGCAAGTATAATCATAGAATAAGGAGAGCTAAAAATGAACAATAAAGACTTGATAAGTAAAGCCTTAGAAGCAAAGAAGATGGCCTATGTACCATATTCTCATTTTCATGTAGGCGCAGCTTTATTGACTGATGATGGAGAGGTCTATACAGGTTGCAATATAGAGATATCTTCCTATTCTCCAACTATTTGTGCAGAAAGAACTGCAATCTTTAAAGCCATATCTGAGGGACATAAAAAGATTAAGGCTATTGCAGTAGTAGGAGATGCAAATCCAACCTACCCTTGTGGTGTTTGTAGACAGGTTATTAGGGAGTTTGGAAAGGATGCTACAGTTATAATAGCAAATTCAGAGGACGATTTTATGGAATACACATTAGATGAACTACTACCTCATAGCTTTGGGCCTGAGGATTTAAAATCTGCAAAAGAGTGAGGAGATTAAAAATGTATAAATCAGGATTTGTGTCTGTTATAGGCAGACCTAATGTTGGCAAATCAACATTGCTAAATCAGGTAATAGGAGAAAAGATATCTATAATTTCAAATAAGCCTCAAACTACTAGAAATAAAATTCAAATGGTATACACAGAGGATGATTTTCAAGTAGTATTTCTAGACACACCAGGAATTCAATTGCCTAGAAATATTTTAGGAGAATATATGCTAAAAATATCCAAAAGCACTTTGGAAGAGGTTGATGTCGTTGCTTTTATGGTGGATGAGAGTTTAGAAATAGGCAAGATGGATGCATATATCTTGGAGGATTTAAGGACCGTTTCAACTCCAATAGTATTACTCATAAATAAGACTGATATGCTAACTAAGGAAGAAATAGCTACACTGATAACTAAGTATGATGATATGAATTTGTTTAAGGAAATAATTCCAATTTCAGCCTTAAATAATGACAATATTGATAGATTTATAAAGGTGCTTAAGGAGATGCTACCAGAGGGTCCTCAGTACTTTCCGGATGATATGATTACGGATCAACCAGAAAAGTTTGTAATTGCTGAGATAATTAGAGAAAAAGCCTTGCTTAATCTTGATGAGGAGGTACCTCATGGTATAGCCATAGGTATAGAAGGAATCAAGGATAGAAAGGACAAAGACTTAATCGATGTGACTGCTACTATCTATTGTGAAAAAGAATCTCATAAGGGTATAGTTATAGGCAAAGGCGGAAAGATGCTTAAAGAGATTGGTAAAAGTGCAAGAGAGGATATAGAAAATCTTTTAGGTAGCAAAGTCAATCTTCAAATATGGGTAAAAGTAGAGAAAAACTGGAGAGAAAGAGACAATAAAGTAAAATATTTTGGTTATAAATAGTGAGGTTTAAATGATAAAAACAGAGGGCATTGTTTTAGGTGAAATGAAATACAAGGAAACCAGTAAAATACTAAATGTCTATACTAAGAATTTAGGAAAGATATCTGTAATGGCACAAGGAGCCTACAAGCCTAAATCACAATTGATTTCTACTACACAGCCCTTTTCCTATTGTGAGTTTAATCTGCAAAAGGGTCGGAATTTTTACTATATATCCAATGCAGATTTAATCGATTCCTTATATTCCATAAGGGACAATATGGACAGAATAGTCTATGGTTTTTATATTTTAGAGCTAATTGAAAAATCAAGCCCTGATGAAGAAGAAAATGAAAAGCTTTTTTTATTATTGGAAAAGGGATTAAAGGTCTTATCTTCACTAGAAAAAGATTATTTGAAATTTATAGTGGCTTACGAATTAAAGTTTGTATCATTCTTAGGATATAGACCTCATATCAACTCTTGTGTGGCATGTGAAGGACAATTTACTAAAAATATAAAGTTCAGTAAAGCTTTAGGGGGAGTCTTGTGTTCTAATTGCTTTTCCAATGATTTGTTTTCAAAGAAAATAAATATTAATTTTCCTAAAGCAATAAATGATTTATTGTTTTCACCCTTAGATGATTTAGAAGAAATATCTCTTGATCATGATACCTTATTGAACGCACACAATATATTAGTAGATTATATTTTATTTAATATAGAAAGAACTGAATTTAAGTCATTAAGCTTATGGACACAATTATAAATCTATCTCATCTATTGACATAGATTAAAATATTTGTTAGATTATTAAGAGAATATTATTGTACTGTGATGAAGAAAGAATCAATATTAATTATTTAAGAGAGTCTAGAAAGGTGGGAACTAGATATAAGAATATTGATGAGGCACTTCTGAGTATAGAGATTAAGTGAGTACCTCTACAAGGGTATTAAATAGGGTGGAACCGCGGAAGTAGCCTTTCGTCCCTATGATGGATGTAGAGGTTTTTTTGTCTTTAAAAATGGAAGAAGCTTGTGATAGTGCAATAAAAATTGAGGAGGGTTTATATGTATTTTCAGGACTTAATGCTGAACTTACTTAATTATTGGGGTGAAAAAGGTTGCTTGATTATGGAACCATATGATACTGAGAAGGGTGCTGGAACGATGAATCCTCATACCTTTCTAAGAGCTTTGGGGCCCGAACCGTGGAAGGTAGTATATGTAGAACCTTCAAGAAGACCAGCAGATGCTAGATATGGAGAAAACCCAAACAGAGTTTATCAACATCATCAACTTCAAGTAATTCTAAAACCGTCACCAGAAGATGTACAAGATCTATATTTAAATAGTCTTCGTGCAATCGGTATTGATCCATTAAAGCATGACATAAGGTTTGTTGAGGACAACTGGGAAGCTCCAACCCTAGGGGCGTGGGGATTAGGCTGGGAGGTATGGCTTGATGGAATGGAAATTACACAGTTCACTTATTTCCAACAAGTAGGAAGCATAAATTGTGATTTAGAATCAGCAGAGCTTACTTATGGACTTGAGAGAATTGCCATGTATCTACAAGATGTAGATAATGTTTTCGATATTAAATGGAATGAGAATTTAACATATGGAGATATTTTTGGTAAAGCAGAATATGAACATTCAGTATATAGCTTTGAAAAGGCTGATATAGAAGTTTTAAAGAATCTTTTTAACACATATGAAGAAGAAGCTAGAAAGATAATAGCTGAAAATTTAGTATTACCCTGTTATGACTATGTTTTGAAATGTTCACATGCATTCAACGTTCTAGATGCAAGAGGGGCTATTTCTGTGTCAGAAAGAACAAGCTACATTGGAAGAGTTAGAAATTTAGCCAGATTAGTATCCACAGCTTATTTAGAACAAAGAAAAGAAATGGGATACCCTTTATTGAAGAAGGATGGTGTAATAAATGAGTAAAAAGTACTTATTAGAAATAGGAGTAGAAGAACTACCAGCAAGATTCGTTTCTGATGCCCTTATGCAAATGAAGGACAATAGTATAGAATTATTGAAAAATGAAGGCGTTTCCTATTCAGATATAGAAATTTATTCTACACCAAGAAGATTAACTCTAATGGTTTCTGGTTTAGAGGATAGCAAGGAAAGTAGACAAGAAAAAGTAAAGGGTCCTTCTAAAAAGATATCATATGATGAGAATGGAAATCCATCAAAAGCCCTATTAGGGTTTATGAAGGGGCAAGGTGTTGATATAGATGCTATTTCTATAGAAGAATTAAATGGTGAAGAGTACGTATTTGCTACAGTTGTGAAAAAGGAGAAATCCTTAGAAGAAATCATATCAACAAGTATGGCTGATTTTATCAAGAACATTAACTTCCCTAAAACAATGAGATGGGGTGGTAAAAATCTTAGATTTGCTAGACCAATAAGATGGATTGTTTCAATACTTGATGATAAAGTTGTTCCATTTGATTTAGAGGGAATAGTGGCTTCAAATATTACAAGAGGGCATAGATTCTTAGGCAAGAATGACATAGTAGTAGACAATGTAGATAACTATAAAAATCTTCTAAAAGAAAACTATGTTATTGTTGATCAAACTGAAAGAAAAGAAATAATTAAGTATGGTTCTGAAAGACTAGTAAGAGAAAAAGGTGGAACTATATTACAAGATGATGCTTTATTAGATGAGGTCACAAATATACTGGAATATCCAACACCTATTATTGGGAGAATCAAAGAAGAGTATTTAAAATTACCTATGGATGTAGTTATTACACCTATGAAGGAACATTTAAGATATTTCCCAGTTGTAGATGATAAGAATAGGTTGATGCCATATTTTATAACAGTTAGAAATGGTGATGACCAATACAGTGAAATAGTTGTTAAGGGAAATGAAAAGGTTCTTGGAGCTAGACTTGAAGATGCTAAGTTCTTTTACAAGGATGATATAAAGCAACCATTAGAAAGTTATGTAGAGAAATTAGAGAAGATTACTTTCCAAGAAAAACTTGGAAGTCTATATGATAAGACAAATAGAATCCAAAAACTTGCATTAAAAATTGGTGATTATCTAGAGGTTGGAGAAGAAACTATAAAGAATGTTGAAAGAGCAGCGTTTCTTTCTAAAGCGGATCTAACAACTAAAATGGTTAGCGAGTTTACTGAATTACAAGGTAAAATGGGCATGGAATATGCAAACTATTCAGGAGAAAACGAAATTGTTAGTCTTTCAATATTCGAACAGTATTTACCAAGGTTTTCAGGAGATCAATTACCGACCACAACTGCTGGAGCAATCCTATCCATTACTGATAAACTAGACTCTATTGCTGGATTGTTTGCTATTGGAATTCAACCAACAGGTTCTCAAGATCCATTTGCCCTTAGAAGAAGTGCCTTGGGAATTATCAATATTATTATAGATAAGAAATTAAATCTATCATTAAGAGAATTAATTGATTTTGCCTTGTACATTTATGTAGAGCAAAACGGCTTAGTCTTTGATTATAACAAGGTCAAAACAGAGATAATGGATTTCTTCATTGGCAGAGTCAAGAATATGTTCTTAGATATGGGTATAAGATATGATATAATAGATGCTGTCATAAATACTAAAACAGATGATATATTCGATATGATAATTAGAGCTAATAAGCTGAACGAGTGGTTAAAGAAGGATGGTCTACAAGATATCCTATCAGCCTTTAATAGAGTTGCAACCTTAGCAATTAAGACTAACTCTAGTGATGTAAAAAGAGATCTATTGTCAGAGGAAGAAATTGATCTATATGATAGCTACAATAACATTGAAGAAAAGGTTCTTCAATTGATTGAGAAAAAAGAATATGATAAAGCTCTAGATTTATTGACAACATTAAAAGAACCTATCGATAAGTTTTTCGATAAGGTTATGGTAATGGTAGAAGATGAAAATCTAAAAAACAATAGATTAAGCTTATTAAGAAAGATTTATGATATAATGATGAGAGTCTGTGATTTATCACAAATTGTAAATAAATAACTTAAGAATATTCAATATAAAGGTGGTGTGTGGTATCCAATTAAGTAATAGGCAAGAAAAGATAATCCAAATCGTTAAGGAAAATCAACCTATAACTAGTGAGGCTATAGCAAGTCAATTAGAATTGACAAGAGCCACCTTAAGGCCAGACCTTGCAATATTAACAATGTCTGGTATACTAGATGCAAAACCAAAAGTCGGATATTTTTTTACAGGAAGGACTAGATCTAGCTATGTTTCTGATACAATAAAGGAGATTTATGTGAAGGATGTCTTATCCTTACCTGTAGTCCTTGATGAATCCACAAGTATTTATGATGCCATTGTTTTTATGTTTTTGGAGGATGTAGGTAGCATATATATTACAAATGATGGATTCTTAACTGGTGTCGTTTCTAGAAAGGACCTACTAAAGAATGCAATAGGTGGCTCAGATTTACACAAGGTACCTATTGGGGTAATCATGACGAGGATGCCAAATATAATCTATGCAGAAAATGGCGATAATGTATTAAGCGCAGCGATAAAGCTAATAGAGCACGAAATAGATAGTTTACCTGTGGTTGATGAAATTGATGAGAGCAACAAGAAGTTAAGAGTCATAGGAAGAATAACTAAAACTACCATTACAAGATTATTTGTAGAATTAGGCAATAATTTATCTGAAATGTAGCATGACTTAAAAGAAAAATTAAGTCCATAGGAGGAGAAATATGAATAATCATTTATCGATATATATAATATCTGACTCCATAGGAGAAACAGGTGAATTAATTGCTAGAGCTGCTATTAGACAATTTATGTCTGATAAATATGATATAAAGAAATTTCCTTTTATATCTGGAAAAGAAAGAATAAAAGAGATTTTGCTTGATGCAAAGGAAGAACAGAGTATTGTATTATACACTACAGTGAACGAAGACAATAGAGATTTCATTGAAAAGATGGGTATTGAATACAATATTCCTACTATTGATATAATGACTCCACCACTTATAGCCTTGGAAAACATTTTAGGATATCCTCCTAAACGTGAGCCAGGATTGATAAGACGTTTAGATGAAAACTATTTTAAAAAGGTAGAGGCAGTGGAGTTTACAGTCAAATATGATGATGGAAAAGATCCAAGGGGAGTAAAGAAGGCAGATATTTGTCTAGTTGGAATATCAAGAACATCAAAGACACCCTTGAGCATGTATCTTGCTCATAAGAATTTTAAGGTTGCAAATGTTCCCTTAGTACCAGAGATCAATCCTCCTAAGGAAATATTTGAAAAAGATAAGAAAAGAATAATTGGATTAACTGCTGATCCATATAAATTGATTGAAATTAGAAAAGAAAGATTAAAAGCTCTTGGCTTAGAATATACAGCCAACTATGCAACTGTTGAGAGAATTAAGTTAGAGCTAGATTATTCAAAAGAGATTATGGATAAGTTAGGATGTATGGTAATTGATGTATCTACAAAAGCAATAGAAGAAACAGCTGCTATCATTATAGAACATATGACTAAAAATTTTGGTGATAATATGTTTTAAGGAAGTGTTCAAGCAACACTTCTTTTAATTTTGAAATTACAAATAATTTTCTCGATAAAGAAGGATTATCAGTATTTATGTAGTATATATACAATGTAAGGATTTGCTATTCTTTTAAGAGAGGATAATTACTATGGAAATCAGAATACAACAAGAAGAATGGGAAAGAGATAAGCTTTCAAAATTTGCATGTCTAGCTATGAATTCCAAAGGCAGAGTTATTGAAGAAGAAAAATGCAATATAAGAACAGATTTTCAAAGAGATCGAGATAGAATAATTCATTCAAAGTCATTTAGAAGATTAAAACATAAAACTCAAGTATTCATTGCACCTGAAGGAGATCATTTTAGGACAAGACTAACACATACTCTTGAAGTTTCTCAAATTGGAAGAACATTAGCTAGAGCCTTAAGACTTAATGAGGATTTAATCGAGGCTATTGCCTTAGGTCATGATTTGGGTCATACTCCATTTGGGCACACTGGAGAACGAATATTAGAACAATTGCATCCAAATGGATTCAAGCACAACGAACAAAGTATAAGAGTTGTTGATTTTTTAGAGCATAGAAAAAATAAAAATGGCTTGAATTTAACATATGAAGTCAGAGAGGGTATATTAAATCATACAGGAGACAATAAAAGTGAAACTTTAGAAGGGCAAATCTTAAAGTTCGCAGATAGAATTGCATATATAAATCATGACATAGATGATGCAATTAGAGCTAAGATCATAAAGGAATCTGATTTACCACCTGATTGCATAGCTATATTAGGAGCAAGTCATGGAGAGAGAATAAATACCATGATAATTGATATAATTAAAAATAGCTATGATAGTAACTCTATTCATATGAGTGATGAAATAGGAGAAAAGACTAATAAACTTAGGAGTTTTATGTTTGAACATGTCTACTTGAATAAAAATGCAAAAACTGAAGAAGAAAAAACTGAGTATATAATATCAGAGCTCTATAAGTATTATTTAAAAAATATGGACAAACTACCTATTGAACATCTTAATATATATAATTATGTCGAAGCCTGCAAAGAGGATATAATATGCGATTATATAGCCGGTATGACAGATAGATATGTTGTTAATCTTTTTACAAAAATATTTCTTCCAAAGCCTTGGGAAAAATTTTAAAAAAAGAAGGATTATCGAATTATATGTCGAATAAGATAGTTAGAACGTAAATGGTAGGTGTTAAAAGGTGATATTATGACAGCATATATTAGTGATGAAATAGTTGATAAAATAAAAGATAATATTGACATTGTCAATATAGTTTCTGACTATGTACAACTTAAGAAAACAGGCTCAAATTATGTTGGACTATGTCCATTCCACAATGAAAAGAGTCCTTCTTTCACTGTATCAGAATCCAAACAATTTTTTCATTGCTTTGGTTGTGGAGAAGGTGGAGATGGAGTTACATTTATAATGAAAAAGGAAAATTTAGATTTTCCAGATGCTTTAAAATTTCTTGCAGACAAGCTGGGTATAGAAATTGAAAATAGTACAAACGTAAATCCTAAATATAGTGATGAAAAACTCAAGACATATGAAATTAACAAAGAGACAGCAAGGTTTTATTATGACAATCTAATTAAGAATCCACATGCACTTTCATATTTGGAAAAAAGAAAGCTAAGTTCAAAGGTAATTAGACAATTTGGTTTAGGTTACTCCTTAGATAGTTGGGATAGCTTATACAAATATTTGAAGACTAAGAACTATTCAGATGATGAAATTGAGAAAACAGGATTGATTGGTAGAAAAAGTGGTAATAATGGTTACTACGATAAGTTTAGAAATCGTATCATGTTTCCGATTATAGATACTAAATCCAGAATCATTGGTTTTGGGGGTAGAGTCTTAGACAAAAGCATGCCTAAGTATTTAAATTCTCCAGATACCATCGTTTTTAATAAAGGAAACCATCTGTATGGTTTGAATTTATTAAGTAAATATTCCACTAGGAAGCGAATTCTTTTGGTAGAAGGCTATATGGATGTAATTTCTCTTTATAATCGGGGTATAAATTATAGTATAGCTAGTCTGGGTACAGCTTTTACTGAAAGACAAAGTAAATTATTAAAAAGATTTGGAGAAGACATATATATATGTTATGATTCTGATGCTGCTGGTATAAAAGCAACATTAAAGGCTATAGATGTTTGTCTAAAGGATGATATAAATCCCAAAATAATTCTATTGCCAACCGGAATGGATCCTGATGACTTTATGAGGGTTAATGGGCCAATAGAATTTGAAAAAATGTTTTTAAATGCATTAAATTATATAGATTATAAAATAAATCTAGCAAAATCAAAATATAATTTAAAGAACTTAGATGAGAAAATCAACTTTACTAAAGAGGTTGCCCAAATAATAAAGGGAATCAAAAGTCCAATAGAGCAAGATGGATATATTGAAAAGGCAGCTAGAGAGACCGGAATTTCGAAAGATGCAATTGAAAGAGAAATTAAGGGTAATAATAAATATAATAAAGAGCAAAAACCTAAGCAATATAATGTACCTACTAAAGAAAGTATAAAACCTATAAAAACTGTATTGCCAGTAGCTGGTACGAAAGCTGAAACAGATTTACTTAAATTAATGATTAAAGAAAAGGACTATTATGAATATATTTCAAATAAATTAAATATAGAAGACTTTGATAGCCAAGAGTGCAAGTATTTATATAATCTTTTAGCTATATTTTATGAGAATCATGAAATTATCGATGAAAATGAATTAATTAATAACATAATGGAAATACCTAATTTGGATAAAGTTACTATAGAATCAATATTTGATAAAAGAATAGAGTTTCAAGCTACAAATATCAATCAAGTTATAGATGACTTAATTAAGGCAGTAAAAGACAGTAATCTTCTAAGTAAGAGAAAAGAGCTCTTAATTAAGATCGAAAACTTGGAAAAAAAGAATAGAACACTTGAAGAAAATAATGACTTTAACATATTATGCATGGAATTAATAGAAATCAACAAAAAAATCAATCAAGATAACTAAGTAGGGAGGTAACAGATTGGACAACGATATAAAAAACATAGAAAAATCCAATAATAAGCTTGAGGCAGAAAAGAGACTGCTAGCCAAGGGTAAAAAGACAGGTATAGTTAAGTATAAAGACATCATGGATATTTTTGAAGAAATAGAACTTGAGGCTGATGAAATTGACGAGCTTTATCAAAAATTAGAAGAATTAGGTATTGAAATAGTTGGAGATAAAGAAGAGGATTTACTTTTAGAGGATGATGAGAATGATGATCCTGATGCAGATATTGATGTAGATAAAGAAATTGAGGAAGATGTAAAAGAAGAGGACTTATCAATACCTAAGGGAATTAGCGTTGATGATCCTGTTAGGATGTATTTGAAGGAAATTGGGAAGATTCCTTTGCTAAGTGGTGAAGAGGAAATACAATTAGCTCAAAGAATGGAAGAAGGAGACGATATTGCAAAGAAGAAGCTTGCTGAAGCTAATCTAAGACTTGTAGTTAGTATAGCTAAAAGATATGTTGGAAGAGGCATGCTATTCTTAGACCTTATACAAGAAGGAAATTTAGGTTTGATGAAAGCAGTTGAAAAATTTGAATACCGTAAGGGATTTAAATTTAGTACCTATGCAACTTGGTGGATAAGGCAAGCAATTACTAGAGCTATTGCAGATCAAGCAAGAACAATAAGAATTCCAGTGCATATGGTTGAAACAATAAACAAATTAGTTAGAGTACAAAGACAATTAGTACAAGAATTAGGCAGGGACCCAAGTCCAGAGGAAATTGGTAACGAAATGGGCTTGGAAGTTGAAAGAGTTAGAGAAATTATGAAAATTGCACAAGAACCTGTATCTTTAGAAACTCCAATAGGTGAAGAAGAAGATAGTCACTTAGGTGATTTTATTCCAGATGAAGATGTATTAGCTCCAGCAGATGCAGCTACCTTTACTATGCTTAGAGAACAACTTATAGATGTATTGGATAGCTTAACACCAAGAGAGCAAAAAGTACTAAGACTTAGATTTGGATTAGACGATGGAAGGGCTAGAACACTTGAAGAAGTAGGTAAAGAGTTTGATGTTACTAGAGAAAGAATTAGACAAATTGAAGCAAAAGCCTTAAGAAAATTAAGACATCCAAGTAGAAGTAAGAAATTAAAGGATTTTCTAGAATAAAAAATTAAAAGATTCGCTTAGCGAATCTTTGATTTTTGAAAGGAATATAAATATGAAATTATCAAATAGAATGATTGCAATAACAAACTTTATACCACAGAATTCTATTGTAGCTGATATAGGAACAGATCATGGATTTATACCCATGTTTCTTATAGACAATAAAATAAGCAAGAAAGTCATAGCTACAGATATAAGCCAAGGCTCCCTTGATAAGACTATTGGATATATTGAGGAATTTAAATATGAAGGCTTGATTGAAGCAAGACTTGGCAATGGCTTAGAGGTAATAAAGCCTTTTGAAGTAGATACAGTGGTTATTGCAGGTATGGGTGGACTTTTAATAAGGGATATACTAGAGAAGGATATTGACTTAACCCATAGCTTTAATAACTTTATTTTTCAACCCATGGTAGCTAGTAGTGACCTGAGAGAATATTTATTAAAGAATGGATTTATGATAATTGATGAAGATTTGATAAAAGAAGATGGGAAATTTTATGAAGTAATCTTTGCCAAAAGGGGTAAAGCAATTGTAGAAGAGGATATTTATTTGGAAATAGGAAAAAAATTAATTAAAAAAAGACATCCTCTATTAAAGGAATTTCTCCAAGATAAAATAGATATGCTTAGGAATATACTAAAGAGCTTAGAAGACAAGGACTCTGAAAAAATCAAGATAAGATGTGGAGAATTAGAAAAAAACATAAGTGAATATCAAGGAGTGTTAAATACAATTGAAGGCTAAAGAAATAATAACTATATTAGACGGATTTGCAAACCCTAGGCTGATTGATAGTTGGGATAACACAGGCTTCCAAATTGGTGATGACAATAATGATATAAAGAAGATCATCATTTCTTTAGATTTAGATGATTATACACTAAACAAGGCTATTGAAGAATCTTATGATATGATAATTACTCATCATCCTTTAATATTTAAGCCAATTAGCAATATAAACAACAAGAGTAATTCAAGTAAAAGGATTATGAAGTTGATTTCAAATGAAATAGTTGTTTATAATGCCCATTCAAATTTAGATTTGGCAAATGGTGGTGTAAATGATACACTAGCAGAAATTCTTGGCATAAAAGATACAAAAGCTTTAAATGAAATATTTATAGATAATTCTATTTATGGTTATGGTCGTATTGGAACTATAGACAATATGAGTTTATTGCAATTTATTGAAAAGATTAAGAAATCCTTATGTGTTGATGATATTAGGGTATATGGACAAGCTAAGGATAATATAGAGAAGGTAGCAGTATGCGGGGGTAGTGGTGGAGACTTTATACTTGATGCATACAAAATGGGGGCTCAAGTTTATTTGACTGGAGATATAAAATATCACCAAGCTCAAGAAGCTATAGATTTAGGCTTAGTTTTGATTGATGCAGGTCATTTCCATACTGAAAAGATTATATTACCAAAGTTAAAAAAAATATTGCTAGAAAAAATCAACAACATAGATATTGAAGTAAATATGCTGTCTTCAGTAAAATATAGGATATATTAAATCTAATAATACCTATTTATTACATTTGAAATTCAATAATTATTATGATATAATATTTTTTCGAGAGTAAGTTGTTTGGTCGCGTGCTTATAGCATGAGGAAAGTCCGTGCTCCATAGAGCAAGATGCTGGATAACACCCAGTGGGG
>CAYZZR010000024.1:0-18244 GCA_964482775.1 uncultured Tissierella sp.
CCGATATAATAAATACCTATGATTGTAGTATATGCCAATTAATAAGGAGGATTTCAAATGAGCGAAAGTGTAAATACCACAAGTGTAAATGATATCCCATTACCTGATCCTATAGATGCTTTAATAACGGTCTCAATTTCAGATGATAAACTAGAAGCAAGTGTAAATATATCTCCCCCACAAAATGGTGGTGCAGCACCTAATGTTCAGTCTATTAGGACAGCGCTTACAAGCCAAGGTGTAATATATGGGATAGATAACAAAGTACTTCTTGGAATCAGCAGCAATCCACCCTACAACCAGAATATAGTCATCGCAAGAGGTACTAGACCTATTCACGGCATAGATGGCACCTTTATATATAGATTCAAAACAAATAAGGACAACAAGCCTAAGGAAAGGGAAGATGGAACAGTTGATTTTCATAATCTAGAACTTGTTGAAAATGTTTCAAAGGATCAAGTTTTATGTGATATAACTCTTCCAACTGAGGGTAAGGATGGCACAAATGTTAAGGGCGTTAGGCTTCCATGCATAAATGGAAAACCTGTTCCTTCTTTAATGGGAAATAATACTAGGATAAATGAAGATAAAACTCAGATTACTTCTGCAATCAATGGACAAGTTGAATTGATCAATGGAAAGATAAATGTTAATGAGACCCTTTTTATAAAAAACAATATTGATAATTCAACAGGCAATATAAATGTTGCTGGTAATATTATAGTAAGTGGTTCTGTGCAACCTGGATTTATAATTAAAGCTGCTGGTAATATTCAAGTAAATGGTAGCGTTAACTCAGCTACATTGGTTGCAGGAGGTAATATTGTATTGCAGCGTGGTGTAATTGGGGGAACCCTCCATGCAGATGGAGATATAACTAGTAAGTTCATAGAGAACTGTAGCGTTTTTTCTAAGGGAAATATAAAAACAGATTATATCATGAATAGCAATATAAAATGTGGTAAAAATCTACATACTGGTAGTTCTATTTCTAAGATTGTAGGAGGCAAGTATGTAGTTGGAGAAAACATTGTAGCTCGTATTATAGGCTCCAGTGCAGGTATAAGGACACATTTAGAAATAGGTACTGACTCAAGCAGCATAGAAAGACAGCAAGAACTTATAAGAGATATCCCTGCTATGGAAACCAAAGCAAATAGCTTAGAATCCTTGATCTCCTTGTTGAAACAGTTCGAAGCAGCGGACCGTCTTACTTATGAAAAAAAACAAACTCTTGAGGCTGCACTCTTTAGCTACGAAAATATCAAGAAAACAATTGCTGAGGGTAAGGCAGAGCTCGAGCAAATATCAGAGGCAATTAAAGAGAAGGGATATGGAAAAATCATATGCTCAGACACAATTTATCCTGGTACATTCATTAAGATTGGTTCAATGACTATGAAGATTAGAGAGGATTTAGTAGGAAAATCTCTTTATTATACTGATGAAGGAATTGCCATTGGTATGGCTAAATAAAAAAGGAATATCAAGTAGGAAACGTTTTTCCTACTTGATATTCCTTTTTACTTTAAGATACTTTATTCTTACCCATCCTTTTAGATAAATATAATCTTTCATCTGCAATCTGTATCATGCTCAAATAATCACTAGATTCATCATATGTAGCTACTCCCACACTACAGGTAATTTGCACTTCATTGCCCATAAAATAAGCTTTTGAAGCTTCGACACATTTTCGAACCTTTTCAGCAATTGCTTTAGCATCTTCTAAATTTGTCTCATATACAAGTACAGCAAACTCATCCCCACCGTACCTAAAGCATAGATCGCTTATTCTAACACTCTTTTCTATAATATTCGATATATGTTTAATCATAAAATCGCCCATTAAATGACCATAATCATCATTAACTTGCTTGAAGTTATCTAAATCAAATAGAATCAATGAAAATCCTTTACAATTATCCTTTTCACATCTTTTATTATATAATTCAAAGGATTCTTTCATAACATCAATATAGTATCCCTTGTTATATAGATCAGAAAGGCTATCCTTAGAAGACAATATAGTCAACTTCCTATTTGCCTCTTCAAGCTCTTCATTGACCTTCTTTAACTCTTCTTCTGTTTCCTTTAGTGAGGTAACATTCTTAGAAGTACCCCAAGTACCAATTATAGTTCCATCAACATCAAATAGAGGATACTTAGAAGCAGATAACCAGGTATTACTACCATCTGGATTTCTTAGCTTTTCAACAATCCCAATTATAGGTGTACCTGTAGCCATTATTTCTTGTTCCATTCTATATGACTTTTGTGCAAATTCTTCTGGAAAAAAATCAAAATCGGTCTTTCCTATTGCATCAGCAGGATCATCTAGTCCCCAAAGAGCAGCATGGGACTTATTGGATAAAACAATTTTGGAATCAATATCTTTAAAATACAAGGTATCAAAGGATATATTCATTATAGTATTTATAATGACAGATTCTTTGATATTTGGACTATATTTCATTTTCATGGTATTCCCCCTATACCTAGACTTGAAGATCATAATCTTGTTAAAACTCATACTATAATTTTACCAAAATTCACCACTTATGTCAACATTCTTAATTTTCTTTATTTAATAAACAATTGCAAATTTCACCTGGTTATAGGTCTATAAAGTTAGATACAACTACAGGATCATATTTTATTCCTGATTTTGATTTTATATCTTCTATAGCCTCTTTATGAGTAGCACCACTACCATGAAGTTTATTGGTCATAGCATCATAACCTTCAGCAACGGCTATAATTCTAGCAACCATTGGTATCTCTTCACCCTTTAAACCTTTAGGAT
The DNA here is from genome assembly GCA_964482775.1 of uncultured Tissierella sp. Lineage (GTDB taxonomy): Bacteria > Bacillota > Clostridia > Tissierellales > Tissierellaceae > Tissierella_B. Next base: position 2,810 of record CAYZZR010000024.1, read on the forward strand.
ATCCTGTTCCATCCCATCTTTCATGGTGTGTCAAAACTCCTTCTGCAATATCTAGGGTTTCATTAAACAAGTTTAATATCCTAAAGCCAATCAAAGGATGATTCATCATTTCTTCATTTTCTTCATCATCAAGATTACCTTTCTTGTTCAAAATATTATTATTCAAGGCAATCTTTCCAATATCATGATAAAATCCTGCATCCTTAGCTTTTTTTACTTCATTTTCAGTAAGCTGCATCTTAATTGCTATTTGCTCGCACATTTTTGATACATTAATAGAATGTAGCTTTTCTCTTTGGCTTTTTTCATATAAGGATTCCATAATATCAGTTAACATCCCAGAGTTTACCTGTCTACTTTCTAGGGTTTTTACCTTGTACATCTCAGTTTCTGCATTTTTTAAAACCCCTCTGATATCTTGCTCTGAATATATTTTTGTAGCTGATGCCACTGAAATACTACCCTTGATTCCAGCTATTTTTTCATTACCCATCTCTTTTCTAATTCTCTTTATGATTTTTTCTGTATCCTTTGCTTCAGTACTTGCAAGTAAAACAACGAACTCGTCCCCACCTATTCGTGCAACAGTGTCGCCATTTCTACAAATTCTTTTTAATACCTCTGAAGTCTTTTTAAGTAATTCATCGCCTTTTTCATGCCCAAGTATATCGTTTAAGAGCTTTAATCCATTAACATCTCCATAAATAATAGATATTGGAAGATTGCTCTTTGTATCTATTCTATTCAACTCATTTTCGAAGAACATTCTATTGTAGACACCAGTTACTGAGTCATGATAACTTAAATATTCTATATGTTTCTGAGCCCTTCTTGACTCTGTTATATCCATAAAAATAACTACTGCACCAACTATGACTCCATCCTTTATTTGGGGGTAAACATGGTATTCTACTTCAAAACATGTTCCATTCTTGCGCCAAAACACCTCATCATCGGTATAAAAAGTTTCTCCATTTTTCATAGACTTAATTATTCTACACTCATCTATGGAAATTTTTGTTCCATCTTTTTTGGAATGATGAATCATATCATGCATGTTCATTCCAACCAACTCAGATTGGTCTTGATAAGCAAGCATTTTTACACTGCTAATATTACAAAAGGTACAATTGCCATTTAAGTCTAAGCCAAAAATAGCCTCAGCTGTTGAATCTAGAATCAACTTAAGCTGGTTTCTGCTTTCAAGCATCATTTTATTTGCATTTTCTAGTTCAAAGGTTCTTTCCTTTACTTTGTGCTCTAAATCATTTACTAATTCATATATTGTATCAGCCATATTGTTAAAGGCTGTGGAAATCATTCCTATTTCATCATCTCTTATTACTAAAGCCCTTTGTGACAAATCTCCCTCTCCAAATTTTTCTGCAGCTCTAATAAGGAAGTCAATTGGTCTTACAAGTTTTTTAATAAGAAAAGAATAAATATTTATAGTTACAAAGGTAGTAATTAGGGCAAATATCATTGTGTACAAGATATTAACCTTAACAGTTGAGGTTAATCGGTCTTCGGGTATAGCTGTTAATATTAACCATTTATAATTTTCATATTCATAGTCTGAAATTCTAATATAAAACTTGTCCTGAATGTTTTTAAGCTGATATGATTTTTCATTTGTATTCAGATAAGAATAATAAGCTTCAGCAAAAGCTGGATATCCCATTCCATCTAATCTCACTTGTCTCTTGCTACCATCTTGAAAGTACAGGTAGTTATCCATTTTTAAGGAGTTAGCAACCAAAGTTCCACTTTCCTTATCGACTATTATTACAATTGAACTATTGTCTCCTACAATGTTTTTTAAATAATCATTAAAATCACTGTTATCTCTTATGGAAGTATAACCATTTCCCATAAAAGCTTCAACTCCATCGAATACCTTCTTTTCCAATGAATTACTGACGTCAACCAAGCCCTTCTCAGCATAGGAAAACCAATTTTTAAAAATGACAGTCCCAATTATCAGGTTTGACACTATCATAATTGAAATAAAAGTGATTAATATTATCTTTGTAATTGGCATTTTTGATTTTATTGTATTCTTGGTCATTTTAATCATCCCTCTAAAATATATGTGCAACAAATGGACATGTAACTGTCCGAATCATCAGTTAATTTTCCATAAATCATGTCGAAGGTTCAACGATTTGTAAATAATTATATCATACTTTTAGTAAGTATCTATTATATAAATATATAAATAATGTTTTCCATTTTTAACAAGTAGATTGACTAAAGATATAGTTCAAGTAGAACAGTATACACCAAAATCCCTGTTCATTTTTTGATGGTGTAATGTAGATTTATTATGATAGAATAGAATCATTAATATTGTTAGGAGCTATGTGAACATGGAAGTCTTTATAAATCTTTTATTGAATGTTGGTTTGCTCATTGTAATAGCACATATACTCGCAAGACTAAAACCTGTTAAAGGATTTATAGTACGAGATAAGCATACTTACAAGGATTATATAGTTATGATATTAATTTTTTCTATGATAAGTATTCTATCTAATTATACAGGTTATGGTGTTAATGGCGCTATTGCAAATACTAGAGTAATTGGAGTCATGGCAGGAGGCTTTATCGGCGGACCTATTGTAGCATTTGGTACAGCAATAATTGCAAGTTTTCATAGGTATTCAATGGATATTAATGGTTTTGCTACGCTTGCCTGTACTATATCTACTTTAGTAGGAGGTTTGATTGCAGCAGTATCATCTAAAAAAATAAAGTTAAATAAGTATAATGAAGTACATCTATTTGTCATTACTTTTATAGCTGAGTCCCTTCAAATGCTAATCATACTTTTAATAGCTAAGCCATTTTCAGATGCTGTTTCTTTGGTATCAGCTATAATTGTACCTATGACCATTATCAACCCATTTGGAATGGTTTTATTTGTTGGAGTTTTTACAAATATCGCTATAGAAGAAGAACATGAAATTGGAAGGAAAATAAGTCTTACATTTGATATTACTAAAAAATGTTTACCTTTACTACAAACAGGATTATTTGACGAAGAGAACTGTAAAATAATTGGAGATATCATTCTAGAATTTTCTAAGGATTTAGCTGTTATCTTTACGGATACAGAAAAAATAGTGAGTGTCAGCGGCCAATTAGATGTGCCTTACAAGGAGGATCAATCCTTACCAGAATTAGTACAAGAAGTAATAATGGAGAACAGGATAATTGTAGCCGAGGATTCAAAAGCTGGAGATTTGCTTTTCGATTCTTTAAAGAAAATGTCTGCAATTGGTGCTCCTTTAATAAAAAACAATCAAGTATTCGGCTGTATGATTATCTTTATACCTGATTATAAGATTTCTTACCATTCAGAAATCCAATTCGCTGATGGACTTAGCAAGCTACTTTCTACACAATATGAATTATCCGATATGGAAAAACAAAGAGAACTTTTACAAAAAGCTGAATTTCATGCCCTACAATCACAAATCAATCCACATTTCATATTTAATGCTTTAAATACAATCAGCTCTTTTGTAAGAGAAAAACCAGAAAAGGCTAGAGAGCTTCTGATTGCATTGGCAACATATTTTAGAAATTCCATACAGACAGAAGATGTATTTGTTAGCATATATGATGAAATGGATTATGTAGATGCATATTTACAGTTAGTTAAGGCACGCTTTGAAGATCGACTAAAAGTAGAAATAGATATCCCAAAAAATCTAGAATGTACAATGCCATGCCTTGTATTACAACCAATCGTAGAAAATGCAGTTATACATGGAGCTATAAAAAGAAAACAAGGGATAGTTAATATAGTGGCCAAGGATCTAGAAAATAGTGTGAAGATTACTATAAGCGATAATGGCCTTGGTATTCCTGATGATATTGTTAATGGACTTAAAAATGATACATTGGAAAGTGACAAAATCGGCCTTTCCAATGTTCATAAAAGATTGTGTTACACATACGGAAAGGATAATGGTTTGCATATTGAATCATCTCCACAAGGGACAGCTATAAATATTTACATTAATAAATAACATTCACGAGTATGATTGAAATTATTAACGAATCCAATGGGAGCTGAAATCTGATGAAAATAGGAATAATTGATGATGAACGACCAGCAAGAAGTGAACTAAGTTATTTGATCAACAAATTAGTTCCCAATGCTGCTATTATTGAAATGGAAAGTGGTGAAGAAGCTCTTGATCTAATCTCTAGGGAATCATTTGACTTGCTCTGCATTGATATTAATTTAGGAGACATCAGTGGCACAACATTAGCTACAACAGCTCGTAAATTATTGCCTGATGTTGAGATTGTTTTTGCTACTGCTTATAATAATTATGCAGAAAAAGCTTTTGAGGTTGATTCATTATATTACCTACTTAAACCCTTTTCCGAAATTAAAGTAAAGCAGATGATAGAAAAATATAATATAAAACATGAAAATAAAGCAAATAATCATAGTGACTTTAACCATGGCTATGAAAATTCTAGTATTAGCTTAACTAAAATACCCTTGAATGTAGATAAAAGCATAGTATTAATAGATATTTCTTCTATCATTTATATAGAAGTTCAAAATCGTGTATGTATTATCCATACAAAGAATAAAGATTATATGGACAATACTCCATTAAAACAATTTGAAGATAAACTTTCAGGAAGTGGGTTTTTTAGGATTCAAAAAAGCTATTTGATAAATTTAAAATATATATTGGAAATCTACCCTTGGTTTAATAATGCTTATTGTGTTAGGATGCAAGGATTTGAAAACGATATTTTGCCAGTAAGTAGAAATAAAATAAAAGAGTTAAAACATATGCTTAACATTTAAATTTGAAATATTTACATTTCACACCTAAAATATTGCATGTTGCAAACAAATTTGATTAGGATTTCTTTTAATATGTTATAGTCAATTCGTTGAAATTAATAACATATTAAAGGAGGAAATTATGACTTTATTTATTATCGGTTTAGTAGTTTTAATTGCCGGTGGTGCTATATACGGCAAATACTGTGAAAAGGTTTTTGGTCCTGATGATAGAGAGACTCCTGCCACTACTATGGCAGATGGTGTCGATTATGTAGTAATGAAACCTTGGAAGAACAAGCTTATAGAATTACTGAATATTGCTGGAACTGGCCCAATTCTTGGAGCAATTCAAGGTATATTATTTGGACCAATCGCATTTTTAACAATCCCAGTAGGTTGTGTACTTGCAGGGTCATTACATGACTATTTCATTGGTATGATTTCAATGAGAAATGGTGGAGCACAAATACCTAAGATGATAAGTAAGTATTTAGGTAATGGTTCAAATAAGATTTACACTATTATTATATGGATACTTATGTTACTTACTGGCGTAGTATTTATATATACACCTGGAGACTTAATTGTTGGAGATATTCTTGGTATGGATGTAAATCATAGCATTATTTGGGTTGTTTATGCAGTAATATTAGGATATTATATAATCTCAACTATATTCCCAATCGACCAAATTATTGGACGTGTTTACCCAATTTTTGGAGGAGTGCTTATTGTTTCAGCTATTGGTGTGCTTGTAGGGATATTGATGGATGGTGGGGCAAACTTACCAAGTCTTTCAAGTGGTCTCTTATTTGAACATCCAACTGGACAAAAATATATCCCCGTTTTCTTTATTACAGTTGCATGTGGCATTATGTCAGGTTTCCATGGAAGCCAAGCAACACTTATCTCAAGAACCGTTAAAAGTGAAAAAGAAGGTCGTGGTACTTTCTATGATATGATGATTGTAGAAGGTATAATTGCTATGGTTTGGGCTGCAGGTGCTATGGTGTTGTTTCAAAGAGGAACACCTTTAGAAACTGGTGCAACTTCAATGGTAGGAATTATTTCAAGAGAATTTATGGGTAGCATTGGTGGTATAATAGCCATATTAGGAGTTATTGTATTACCAATTACCTCTGGAGATACTGCATTTAGAGCATTGAGATTGATGATAGCAGAACAATTCAACATAGACCAAAAAGATGCTAAGAAAAGAGTAGCACTTTCACTTATTATCTTTATACCAGCTATTGCAATTCTTTTCTATGCAAAATCATCACCTGGTGGGTTTAACTTGTTATGGAGATACTTTGGATTTACCAATCAACTTGTTGCTGTATTTGCACTTGCAATGATTACTGTATACTTAAAAAATTCAGGAAAGAACTATTATATCTCACTTCTTCCAGGAACATTCTATTCATTTATAGTATCTAGCTATATATCCCATGCTAACATTGGCTTAGGCTTAGAAGGAAGAATAGGTGGAATGTTTGGTTTAACTCCAGAAAGCTATACTATATCTTATGCAATTGGCATTATTGTAGCAGCAATATTCGCTTGGGGAGTACCTAAGCTAGCAGATAAAAGAAAAAAAGAAATTTTAGGCTCTTAACTTATAGAAACACAAACAATCAAAACCCAGAATCTAAATTAGGTTCCGGGTTTTTTAATTGTATAAATTAATCTGGTTATAAGGTCAAAAATTGACCATATTTCTTTAAATACTCACGTCTTTCCTTGTAGTCTGGCAATATGCTACCAACCAGTCTCCAAAAGGATCTATCATGATTCATATGCTGTAAATGGCAAAGTTCATGTACTACAACATAGTCTATAGCCTCCATTGGCGCCATAGCAAGCCTATAATTAAAGGTCAGCTTCTTTTCTGAGCTACAGCTTCCCCATTTTGACTTAGACTCCTCAATTTTAAATTCCTTTGGAAATAGTCTTAATTGCTCCTGGTATATCTTTAGTCTTTCTTCAACTATTCTTTTACAGTTAGAAAAGTAGTATTTTTTAAGACTAACTTTTAATTCATCTTCATTCAATCCATCTGTATCTATTAACTCATCTAGAGAATACTCCTTTCCCAGATAAAGAAACTTCCCCACCTCATCATAAGTTTTATCACTAAATTTGGACCTTAATTGATCAAGCTCTTCTAGCTTTTCTTTTAACTTCTTTCCCAATGGCTTTACACTTTCAATAATTTTCTCTTGTGGTGTATTGTTTGGTACTTTTATGGTTATAAAACCAGTAGAATCAATGCTAAGCATTATCTTCTTTCGCTTTCCATATTGTACATCACAATCTATTGAAAAATCTTCAAAATCTATTCTCATCAAATCATCCTATCAATTAATATATCTCTATTATATAACATAAACTTTTTTGTGACAAAATATTTTATCATAAAACAAAGGAGGCTTATCCAAGCCTCCTCAATCTTATTTATCTTCGCCTATCCAATCATCAAACATTTTAATAGTAGCATCATAGGTCTTGTTGCTAATTTCAGGAAGTTCCCCACCCCAGGCTTCTTTTGCTCTTTCAAAGCCTTTGATAAAAGCGTCCTTCATCATTTGAGCTTTTGCTGGGTCTTGTCCAGCCACAGCCTTGGCAAAATCAAACATCCTTTGAGAGGTCTGCTTTACACCCCAAAATCCATCTTCTGAGATTTCTTCCTGTGCTCTAAGAGCTGTTTCAGGGTCTATATCTATCAAACCTGCTTGATTGGTTTTTTCAGCTTGCCCCATTACCAATTTTTCTACTATATCTCTTAGTTGTTGCGTTTGCTTCTCAACTTCCATTTTCAATCTATCAATAGTATTACTATCTCTTGTATATGTCTTTGCAGCTTCCATGTCATTGGTATTACTACTTGGAACATAAGCATCTTTTTTATCAAGAGAAGCCTCTATCTTACCTTTGGTGTTACCCCTAACCTTAGTGTAATCATTTTTGTCATAAGGAAAGCTACCGCTGGTAATCTTGTTAATATTATTAACATCCATAATTTTACCTCCTTACAATTATTTAATTTTATCGTTATACTTTTCATCAATATACTTATCGGTATAAAAAGCATATAATTAAGAATACTCTAATAAATTACATTGTCTTTAATATATACCCCTAATATAAGTTTTTATTTATGACTTCATAGGAATCATAGTTAAACTATTGAAAAAATCTGTACTCTTAGCTAGAATAGAGGTAAGGAGTGGAAATGGAGCAGAATAGAGGAATAAAGCAAAAGGAGAATTATGATGAATGTATTTATACTTAAGTTAATAGCTCTAATTACCATGATTATAGATCATTATGGAGCAATCTTTTATAATAATGTAGATATTTATAGGATTATGGGTAGAATAGCATTTCCCATTTACTGTTTTCTCTTAGTTGAAGGATATATACATACTAGTAATATAAAGAAATACGGGCAGAAATTATTGATATTTGCATTTATATCTGAGATAGCTTTTGACTTTGCTTTTTATAACAGAATCTATCTAGGCCATCAAAATATATTCTTTACACTTTTTATAGGCCTAGTCACTATGCATTTACTAGATAATAAAGAAAAGTATGGCTTAAAGAGTGGAATTATTCTACTAATTGCTACAATATTGTCCACCTTTTTAGCCGTTGATTATAGCTTTATAGGAGTCATTTATATAATGGCCTTCTATTTTACTAGAGAATATCCAAAAAACATTAGGATACTAAGTGTTGGCTTGATTCTATTTATAACTAATTTACTTACTCTTTCCTTGATGCAGCAATATGCTCTATTGGCTCTTCCACTTCTATACTTATATAATGGTAACTTAGGGCCTAAAAACAAGTTTCTTCAAATGCTATTTTATATAGCTTATCCTTTACATCTAGTGATATTTTATCTTATAAACATATACTAAAGGGGCAGACTTTCTGCCCCTTTGTCAATTTATAGACTTACTCCTGTTTTATATATAGCAATTTCTCTAATTTCATTTTTTTCATTATTTGAAAGCTGGCCGTTAGCCACATTTATTATCAAATTAACAAAATCTTGTAAAAGTTCATCCATAGGCTTATCTTCTAGTAAACGTCCTGCATTGAAATCTATCCAATGTGGCTTCAAATCTGCTATATAGGAGTTGGAGCTGACTTTGATTGTAGGAATAAAGCATCCATAAGGTGTGCCTCTCCCAGTTGAAAATAGAACCATATGACAGCCTGACGCTCCAAGAGCTGTTGAAGATATCATGTCATTTCCAGGGGCATTTAATAGATTTAAGCCATTCTTTTTAACAATTTCACCATATTTTAATACATCTACTACCTTGGATTTGCCTCCTTTTTGTGTGCAACCCAAGGATTTATCCTCTAAAGTCGATATTCCACCCTCTTTGTTTCCTGGTGAAGGATTTTCATATACAGGTTGATTATGACTTATAAAATATTCTTTAAAGTCATTTATTAAATCTACCACATCATTATATACGTCCTCTGATTCAGCTCTGTTCATAAGAATTGTTTCAGCACCAAACATTTCTGGTACTTCTGTTAAAATAGTTGTACCACCATGACTTATTAGATAATCCGAAAACTCACCTATTAATGGATTAGCAGATAAACCTGAAAAACCATCAGAACCACCGCACTTTAATCCGATTCTAAGTTCAGATATAGATACTTCTTCTCTATGATCATTCTTCATATCCATATAGATTTCTTTTAAGAGCTTGGCACCTTCTTTAACCTCATCTCTAACATTCTGAGTCTTTAATAGCTTGATACGATCCTTATTATAAACTCCCAATTTTTCTTCAAATTCTTCGATGATATTGTTCTCACAACCTAGTCCCAGAATTAAAACTCCACCTGCATTAGGATGTTTTGCAATATCTAAAAGAATAGTTCTAGTATTTTCAAGGTCGTCTCCTAGCTGAGAGCAGCCATAGTTATGTTTGTATACTTGCATATGGTCAATTCCCTGTGTATTTACCTCTTCCTTAAATCTATCTAAAATCATATCTGCAATTCCATTGATGCAACCAACAGTTGGCACTATCCACAACTCATTTCTTATGCCTACATCGCCATTTTTTCTTCTGTAACCCATAAATGTTTTTGGTCCTTCAATTTTTTTGATTTCTGGCAAGTTTTGATTGTAATTGTATGTTAAGGCTCCAGATAGGCTTGTCTTTATATTGTGAGTATGAATCCATTGACCCATCTTTATATCTTCCATTGCATATCCGATTCTGTATCCATATTTAATAATAGCTTCCCCTTTTTTTATATCCTTTACTGCAATTTTATGTCCGGGCTTTATATGGTCACATATTTCAATTTCCATATCCTTATCAGTAAGAATAAGTCCTTTTTTTAATTCCTGTAAGGCTACTATTACATTGTCATTTGGGTTAATTCTTATATAATTTTTCATAACAAAATCTCCCTTATGGCTTCTTTAATCCCTTTTCTTTCAATATTAATCAAATAACTAGCAAGCTTATTCTTTAAACCATCGATACTATTTAGATCCTCTTTCCATAAAACCTCTAGGCCTAATATAGTCTCTACTATATGGTTTAGATACTGGTCTGTGCCATCAAAATTTCTCCAAAGGTCTGAGTACAGATTTAGATACTCTGGGCTATCTGAAAGTTGAATTTTTTCACCATTTCTCTGGCCCTTATAGAAATATATCAAAGCAGCAAATGAAAATAATAATTTATTTGGCAATTCACCTTTGCGCTGAATATATTCCAAAATAGATGGTAATACCCTGGTTTCAAATTTACTCATTGAATTTAAGGATATGCTGATCAGATAGTGCTTTATATAAGGATTCCTAAATCTATCTAAAACTTCATTTGAAAAATCTATCAATTCATTCTCAGCTAAATCAAGAGTTGGAACGATTTCATCAAATATGGTAGAACTAATAAATTTACCGACCACTTCATCCTCAACGGATTCTTTTACTGTATCTATACCATAAAGATAGGCTACAGGAACCATAGAAGTATGAGCTCCATTTAAAATTCTTACCTTTCTTGTTCTATATGGGGTTAAATCATCTACAAATAGGACATTTAACCCTATTTTATCAGCAGGGAATTCTTCTTTTATTTCCTTAGGTCCTTCTATGACCCATAGATGAAAATACTCTCCTTCAACAAGAAACTTATCTTCATAACCAAGCTCATTTTGAATTTCAAGAGCTCTTTCCTTAGGATAGCCAGGTACTATTCTATCTACCAAGGTGTTATAGAAGGTATTTCCTTGATGTATCCAATTTATAAAACCCTCTTCAAGATTCCAGTTATGAGCATATTTAAGGATTATCTCCTTTAACTTCTCACCATTTTTTTCAATAAGCTCACATGGTAACAAAAGCAAGCCCTTGCTTAGATCACCATTAAAGAACTTGTATCTATGGTATAAAAATGCTGTCAATTTCCCAGGGAATGAGCTCTGAGGCCTGTCCATTAGTTGATCACTTTCGTCATAAGAGATACCAGCTTCTGTAGTATTGGAAATCATGAATCTCATATGAGGATTTTCCGCTGCCTTAAGATATTCCTCATAGTCATTGTAGGTATTGATACCTCTTGTAATGCAATTAATCATAGTTCTTTCTTGTATTAGCTTGCCCTTATTGATTCCATTAATAAATAGATTATATAGCCCATCCTGTTCATTTAGCTTGTATACCTTGTCACTATTTCTAGGTTGAACTACTAATACTCCAGCATCAAAATCTAATTCCTTGTTCATCTTATGGATTATCCAATCTACAAAGGCTCTTAAAAAGTTACCTTCACCAAATTGTATAATTCGCTCTGGAAATACTTTATAATCTTCATACAAAGATTTATTTAACTGCATGATATCAGCTCCTCTTCAATCTTTTAATAGCTCTAGATACTCTTAATTTTATCCCAGATTGATTCTATAACAGGAATTCCATTTTCAAGATTATCTTTTCTAGTAGCAATAACTCTTTCACCTGGATATAAGACCTTAGTATTTTCATCTATAGCTTCTGATTCTTTTAAATCTTCTAAAACTGTATTTATAATAGAATCAGTAATTTCTTTGCTATTGAACTTTTTGGGATCAATGGCAATAAAAATTTGAGATAATCCATATTCATCAATGGACTGTTTGCCGATTTCTGTGGTTGACAAGCCTCCAGACAAAACCGTAGCAACTAAATCTAATATTATTGACAACCCTGAGCCCTTCCAATACCCTATGGGTAAAGTACGCATTGTACTCTCAATTTCTAAAGGATCAGTAGTTAGTTTTCCATTTGAATCATAGCCACCAAACACAGGAAGCTCTTGATCTTTTAGTTTATATTCTTCAATCTTCCCATAGGAGAATTGACTTGTGGCCATATCCACTACAACATGCTCTCCATTACTTCTAGGCACAGCAATTATAAATGGATTGTTGCCGATTCGAATATCTTTTGCTCCCCATGGTGGCATATTTGGCATAGTATTTGTCCAACATATACCTATGCATCCTTCATTAGCAGCCTGCCATCCATAGCTGCCTCCCCTCATCCAATGATTAGTATCCTTAAGGGCTACCATACCTATGCCGTATTCTTTTGAAAGTTCTATAGCTCTATTCATAGCTGACTTTGCATTTATATTACCCATTCCTAAATTTCCAGTCCATCTCTCTAATGAGCCCATGCCTTCAACTTTCTCTGCTTTAGAATTTACATTGATGAGTCCTTTATCAATATATTCAACTACTCTTAAAAACCTATTAACACCATGTGTATAAACACCATCTAAGCTAGTTTCAGCAAACAGCATGGCAGATTCCAATGCATCTTCTTCATTAAACCCCTTTTTTAAAAGTACTCTTTTAAATTCTGATAACATTTCTTCAAATTTAATCCTCATTATCACTCCACCTTTACATCATATTTGTTATCCAATTTACAAAGACCCCATATGTTCAAAAGCCCATAATTAATTTGTTCTATATCCTAGCTCCTTAGATATGAGCTTTGCATATTTTTTAACTTCCTTAGATATTTCATCTACTCTTTCCTTAGTAACTCTAAATGCTGGACCAGATATACTTATTGCTCCTTCTATTTGTCCTTTATGATTAAATATAGGTGCTCCAATACACCTTACTCCCATTTCATTTTCTTCATCATCCTCAGCATAACCATTGGTCTTGACTTTATCTAGCTCACTTAGGAAGTCTTCATAGTCAACAATAGTTTTTTGAGTTAAACTTTCAATTTCACTATTATTCCAGATTTCCTTTATCTCATCCTCTGACATATAGGCCATCATAGCTTTGCCTACAGAAGTACAATACAAGGGCCTTCTTTTTCCTATGGTGGATATCATTCGAATAGTATTGTCTGCTTCAACCTTGTCTATATATATGATATCGTTCTTGTCTCGTATAACTAAATGCACTACTTCATTTAGACTATCCATTAAAGCCTTGCTATATGGTTTTGATGCCTCCAAAATATCTGTAGATGCTATCTTCTTTACACCCAATTCATAAAGCTTTATAGTTATTTTGTATTTATTTGTTATACTGTCTTGGCTTACATAACCCTTATATATTAAAGTAGCTAACAATCTATGAATTGTACTTTTATGTAAGTCTATTTTACTGCTTATTTCTGATAATCCCATTCCGTTAACATCTTCTGATAATATTTCTAGGATATCTAAAGTCCTTTCCACGGACTGCACAATGTTTGACACAAGATCAACCCCTATTTCTATAATAATTACCCATATCATTTTCTTCTTGCAATTGTTTTCCCTTTTAATTATAATATAAATTAATGAGTTTCACAATACAAATTATCATTTCATATTGTGAAATATTTCGGATTTTAATGAAGGGAGATTTATAAATGAGAAAATATGAGGTTCTTCAGAGAATTGAAAAAGTTGGTGTAGTAGCTGTGGTCAGGGCCGAAAACAGCCAAGAGGCTAAGAAAATAGCATTAGCTTGCATGGATGGTGGCATAGATTCTATAGAAATCACATTTACTGTTCCTGGGGCTCAAAGAGTTATAGAATCATTGACAGAGGAATTTGGAGATACTTTATTGGTGGGTGCTGGTACAGTATTGGATAGCGAAACTGCTAGAATTGCAATATTGGCTGGAGCAAAATATATTGTAAGCCCTGCTTTTGATTTGGAAACTGCAAAACTATGTAATAGATATCAAATACCTTATATGCCTGGCTGTATGACTCTTAAGGAAATGATCACTGCTATGGAAGCTGGAGCTGATGTTATTAAAGTATTCCCAGGTAGTGCTTTTGGCCCTGACTTCATAAAAGCTGTAAAGGGGCCTTTACCTCAAGCTGTTTTGATGCCAACTGGTGGAGTTAGTTTAGATAATGTAGATAAATGGATTAAAAATGGATGTATAGCTGTGGGTGTTGGTGGGAATTTAACAAAGGGTTCTAGTGAAGATATGACTAAGGCTGCTAAGGAATTTGTAGAAAAGGTTAAATCGATTAGACATTAAATTTAATTGGAGGGATATTGATGAAAAAGGTTATAACTTTAGGTGAAATCATGCTTAGACTTTCTACTCCTGGATATGAAAGATTTGTTCAGGCAGATTCATTTGATATTGTTTATGGAGGAGGAGAAGCCAATGTAGCAGTTTCACTTGCTAATTATGGATATAATACTTATTTTGTATCGAAATTACCTAAAAATGAAATCGGCCAATCGGCAATTAATCAATTAAGAAGATTTGGAGTAAATACTAGCTATGTAGCAAGGGGCGGAGAAAGAGTAGGTATTTACTATTTAGAGTCTGGGGCTTCCATGAGACCATCTAAGGTTGTTTACGACAGAGCTCATTCCTCTATTTCTGAAGCTGATATAAAAGACTTTGACTTTGATGAAATATTTAAGGATGCAGACTGGTTCCACTTCTCTGGTATCACACCAGCCTTAAGCGAAAAGGCTACATTATTGACTGAGGAAGCATTGAAGGCTGCAAAGAGACACAATGTTACTGTTTCAGTTGACTTAAACTACAGAAAGAAGCTTTGGACTCCTGAAAAAGCAAATGAAGTTATGTCTAATTTAATGCAATATGTTGATGTATGTATAGGAAATGAAGAGGATGCAGAAAAGGTCTTAGGCTTTAAGCCTGGTAAAACAGATGTTACCTCTGGTGAATTAGAGTTAGCTGGATATATGGACATATTCGAGCAAATGAAGGAGAAATTCGGTTTTAAATATGTAATCAGCTCACTAAGAGAGTCATATTCTGCATCAGATAACGGCTGGTCAGCTTGTGCATATGACGGAAACGAGTTCTATCATTCTAGGAAATATGACATCAGAATAGTTGATAGAGTAGGCGGTGGAGATTCCTTCGCATCTGGTGTAATATATGGTTTGTTAGAAGGAAGAAACTTCAAGGATGCCTTAGAATTTGGTGTGGCAGCATCTGCCTTAAAGCATACAATCCTTGGAGACTTCAATATGGTTACTGTTGAAGAGGTTGAAACATTACTAAAAGGTGATGCTTCAGGAAGAGTTCAAAGATAATATTAACTTTCATAAATTTATAA